>JBIOXT010000277.1:0-6423 GCA_044869795.1 bacterium
GTTGCCGAGGATGAAGATGTCGCCGCCCTTGGCCCCGTAGAGCAGGGTCTGACCGACGCTGCCGTGGATCACGAGCTTCCCGGACTTGAGGATCTGCCCGACCTGATCCTGGCCGTCGTTGTGGACGGTCATTTCGGCCCCATCGAGTCCGGACGCGAGGTAGTCGCCGGGGCTCCCGAAGACCTCGATCCGCACGCCGCCGCTGTGCGTCCCGAAGCCGCACCCGATGAAGCGCTGGCCGCGCAGCGCGAAAATCGTCAGCCGACGCCAGCCCGTCGCAGACGCGCGGACGAGATACCGTGCGATGCTGTCCGGTCCCTCCGCGGGGAACTCCGCCGCGTCGATGACCAGCATATGGGTGCTCGAGGCGGGCGCGGTGATGGCGTCGCGCGTCTCCCAATCCAATCGGTGCACCGTGCCGTCCCGCGTCCCGAGGACTGGGACGTCGCGGAAGATGCCGTCTACCGCGGTGTGCAGCTGCGCCAGGATTGACGCCCGCTTCTTCGCGCCGGTGGGCATGCGGCGATCGATCAGGGCCGCCAGCGCCGCCAGCGCCGCGTCGCGGGCGGACTCGCTGCGCCGCGCCTCACCCCGCACGGCGTCGAGCCACGCGACCAATCCCTCGTAACTCCACTCGCGGACGCCGATCGTGCCCTGAGCGAGAAGCGTCGCGTGGCTCTCCAATGCGGGGGCGGGACTTCCATTCGACCCGCCCTGCACCGTCGGCACGGGGCCGCCCGCAATTTGGATCGTGGGGAGGTGATGCACCTGCCCCGGCGGCGTGGTGACGGGCGTCCCGAACTTGTCGGTACAGGTCAACCGCCCATCGCCGCCGACGGTGAACATGAAGGCCCCGCCGTCGGTGTACGATCCCCCGCGCGCGTTCCAGTACCGGTCGGCGACGGGGCAGATGCGCGCATCCTCGTGGGACAGGCTGGCCAGGGTGGCGTCGATGGCCTGCTTCTCCGACGCGATGATCCCGATGCCGACCTCGCCTTCTTGCAGCGCGAACACCTGCGGGCGCAGCATCGACGTGTCGGTGATGCCCATCAGCTGCCAGCCGTGCGCGGCGCCATCGCTGACCAGGCTGCGGGCGACGATGAAGAACCATGGTCCATCCGGCGATCCGTGGATGTGCGCGGCCTGGATGGCGCGGTAGATCTGCTGCTTCGACTCCGGCAGCATCAGGAAGTCGCGCTCGGTGGTCGGCGCCATCGCTTCGATCACGTATTCGGTGGGGTAGCCGTACGTGCGGCTCCACAGGTCGAACAGCAGGACGGCGACCTCCGTGTCGGTGAGGAACAGCGGGTAGAGGTTGCGCTGGGCCAGGTACTCGCCGAGCGCGTGGTAGTTGGCGAAGTCTCCGTTGTGCACGAGGGCCATGTCCAGCGCGGTGAATGGATGCGCCCCGCCCGGATGCCAGACCCGCCCTTTCGTCGGATACCGCTGGTGGCCGATCCAGACCCGTGCGGTGACGTCCTCCATCCGGTAATAGCGAAACGCCTGCTCCGCGTAGCCGACGATCTTGAGGACCAGCATGTCGCGGCCGTAGGAGATGACGAAGGCCCGCATCCGGGCGTCGCCGTAGAACGCCTTGTTCAACCGAAACGCCCACTGCGAGACGTAGTCATCTTCCGCGGCCTGCCGCGGGAGCGCCCCGAGCCCATGGTCGGCAATGAAGCGATCAAGCACGTCGCCCCGCACGCGCCCGAAGTACCTCCAGACGTCGGGGGGGCGGACCTCGAGGCCGGGGACGTCACGGTAGTCGTCGACGGTGGGAATGCGATAGGCGGCGTGCGTCTCGAGGACCGGATCGATGAGGGTGCGGACGATCTCATCGCGCGCGGTGTCGTCGAGCAGCGCGATCTGGATGAGGTAGTCCGAGGCCAGACGCCCGGGATCGACGCCCATCTGCGCTGCGGACAAACCGGCCGCGGTCAGCCCACCGCCTTTCCCGTTGCCGCGGTTGTGCATCTGGGCGCAGGGGACCAGGATGTGCCGGCCGTGGACGGGAACCGAGGCGGCCAGTCCGACGACGCCGCATCCGCCCTCGGCTTCCACCTTTCGCGGGATCGCGGGATCGCGGGATCGCGGGAACGCGGCGGCCTCCGTCATTGCGAGGAGCGGCGCGACGAAGCAATCTCAGACTTGGCTTCGAGATACACGAGCAGATCGGTCCGCCCGCGCAGTTCGCCGATCGCGCGCAGGCCCAGCTGCGCCAGCAGCTGCCGCAGCTGCATTGCCCAGCCCCGGTAGAGGTTGGCGATGCGCTCCGCCCCCCATGCCGGGACGATCAGCTTGGCCATCTCGGGATCGGTGGTGGTGATCCCGAAGGGGCAGCCCTTGCCCTTTTCGCAGTCGGCCAGCCGCGTGCAGCCGAGGGCGACGAGATCCGCCATCCCGACCACCGCGCCGTCCGCGCCCAGCGCGATCGCTTTCGCCACGTCGTACGCGGTGCGGATCCCTCCCGACGCGACGAGCACGATCTCGTCGCGGATTCCCTCGTTGACCAAAAACCGGTGGACCTTGGGGATCGCGTACTCGATGGGCATGGCGATGTTCTTCTTGGCGATCTCCGGCGCGGCGCCGGTCCCGCCGTACCCGCCGTCGAGGTGCACGATGTGCGCGCCGGCGTAGTAGATGCCCACGGCCACCATGTCCACGTCGGTGGGCGTGCTGACCTTGACGGACAGGATGGCGTCGGGGTTCACGGAGCGGATCCAATCCACGTGCTTCTTGTGATCTTCAACGGAGTACACGCTGTGGAATGGGAACGGCGAGAACAGCGACGTCCACGCCACCGCCTCGCGCATCGAGGCCACGACCTCTGTCGTCTTGCCGCCCAGGAGGTGGCCGCCGAGACCGGGTTTGGCGCCCTGCGCGTACTTGAACTCCACGAACCGCGCGCGCTGGATGGTCTCTTCGCGCACGCCGAACAGTCCTGTCGCCACCTGCGTGATCACGTGATCGGCGTACGGCGCGAGTTCGTCCGGATAGCCGCCCTCGCCGGTGGACGTGAACGTGTTGGTCGTCTGCGCCGCCATCGCCCGCGCCAGCATGGTTTGCAGGCTGACCGAGCCGAACGACATTCCCCCGCCGTAGAACGGGAGGTCGATGCTGAGCTGCGGCCCATCGCCGCGACGGTTTAGCTGCAGCCGGATGTCGACCGCTTGCGGATCTACCGGACCATTCGTCTTGAGCCCGCCGGAGGACGGCTCGCCATCGAGCTCGATGCCAAACCGCAGCGCGTCGAATCCGCCGCCGGACTTCCCGACCCGGGACTCCCCGCGCGCCGGCGGTGCCCCCGTCGCCGCCTGCGTCCATGTCGCCTGCAGCAGATCCGGGGTCCAGCGCAGATCACCCATCGTGGGGACTTCGGTCTCTTCAGGGTCGCGCGGCGCCGGTTCGGTTCTGGGCATCAGCGCGCGGAACGCCGCCTCTTCCTGCGGCTGGAAGATCGCCCGGCCGATCTCGCCGCGCAGCCGGCGGACTTCCCGCATGCCCATCGCGCCGAGGCATTCCAGGAGCTGGTCGCGCCACGCCGCCATGAGGTTCATCAGGCGCTGGGCTCCCCATGCGGGGTCGAACTCGCCGCTTTCCGCCGGACAGTGGGCTTTGTCGGCCCAGAGGCCGCAGCCGAACGCCAGCAGCAGGGTGTAATCGACGGCCACCAGGTCCGCGCCGCAGACGATCGCCTTGGGGACGTGCTCGGCGGTCGCGATCCCGCCGCTGGCCAGCAGGGTCACCTCATCGCGAATGCCGGCGTCCACGAGGGCGCGGTGCACGCTTTGGAGCGTATCGGCGACGAAGCCCCTCGGCGAGTTTCCGTACTCGTCGGCGTAGAGGTGGATGACCGCAGCTCCGGACTTGGCGAGATCCAGCACCCTGGCCTCGACGTCGCCTTCGAGCGGGACCCGCCATCCGATCACCGCGTCGGGCCGGAACTCTGTACCCGGTACCGATTTGCTCAGGAACGCTGTACCGGGTACCGATTTGCTCAGGTTTTCTGTACCCGGTACTTCCAACTCAATGTATCGCGCCGCCGTCCACATCGCCCGGTGCGCGCCCAGGTCCTCCACCCGCAGCCGGGGCGCGAGCGTCTCGGCGTAGGGGATGAGCTCTTCGTGCCACTGCTCGGGCGTGACAATGGCCAGCGTCCGCAGCGAGGCCGCGGCCTTCGCGATGGCCAGCACCGGCGCGCGCGAGGTCAGCGGGAACGGGAACGGGTTGAAGACGACCGGGATCGGCAGTTCGAGCAGCAGTGGTGGGTCGATGATGCCACCAGAGGCGTCAAACGCCAGCCATGACGACTTCCGGCCGACGTCGACGCTGGTGGAGATATACTCGCGCCCGTGAATGCCGTCCCGCGTGGGACGGACGATTTCGGACATGTCCAGCCAGATCGCGTCGAAGCCGGGACCCGCAAACGGTCCCCCGTAGCCGGCGCCGGAGATCGGAATCTTTCCCTTCTCGGCCATGAACCAGGTCTGGGAGATGATTTCCGGCGTCCAGTACGGATCGCCGCGGCCGGGGGTCGCGAAGGGGGGATGACCGTACTTCACGTACTCGTCGTTCTCCTGAAGCTGGAAGCGTACCGGCGGCGCAAAGGGGAGCGGGGCCAGCGCTGTGCTGACGTGGTAACGAGACGTTAGTGGCCCGGTCATCGATCGTCGCTGGATGTGGGCGCCGGTACGCGAATGGTGCTGCGGTACCAATTGGTGATCGGCAGCCGGCGGTCTTTCCCAAACGCCTTTGGCGTGATCTTCACCCCGGGGGGCGCCTGGCGGCGTTTGTACTCGTTGCGGTCGACCATCGCGATGATCTTGGCGACCAGATCGGCCGGATAGCCGGCAGCCACGATCTCCTGAGCTGGAACATCGTCCTCCACGTACATCCGCAGGATGGGATCCAAAATCTCATACGGCGGCAGCGTGTCGGTGTCTTTTTGTCCTGCCCGCAGCTCGGCCGTGGGTGCCCGCGTGATCACGCCTTCCGGAATGAGCGCGGACTTGCCGTTCCGCCAGCGCGCCAGGTCGTAGACGACGGTCTTGGGCACGTCTTTGATGACCGCGAACCCTCCGGCCATGTCGCCGTACAGCGTGGCGTATCCAACGCTGAGCTCGCTCTTGTTGCCGGTCGTCAGCACGAGCCAGCCGAACTTGTTGGACAGTGCCATCAGCAGCGTGCCGCGGATGCGCGCCTGGACGTTCTCTTCCGCCGTGTCCGCCTCGCGTCCCCGAAACGCCGGCCGCAGAGCCTGCAGGAACGTCTGGAAGATGTCGCGGATGCCGAGATCGCTCAGCCGGATCCCCAGGTTCTTGGCGAGCTGGGCGGTGTAGCGGGTGCTGTCGTCGGAGCTGAACGCCGACGGCATCCAGGCGCCGTGGACGTGCTCGCTGCCCAGCGCATCGACGGCGATCGTGGCGACCAGCGCCGAGTCGATGCCGCCGGAGAGGCCGATCACCACGTCGCGGAAGCCGTTCTTGCGGACGTAGTCGCGGGTGCCGAGCACCAGGGCCCGGTAGATCTCCTCCGCCGGTTCCAGGGGAGGGACGATGGCGGCGGTCACCGGTTCCCGCGTGCGGCCCGACGTCCCTGACACGGAAACGGTGGTCGTGGGGATCGCCGTATCCTCACCGTCCCCCGGACTGACCGGTGCGAACAGGCGGTGCCGCCGCACCGCCTCCGGATCGACGTCGCACACGATGAAGTCTTCTTCGAACTGCCTGCCGCGGGCGAGCAGCGCCCCGGCATGATCGAAAATCATCCCCATGCCGTCGAAGACCAGCTCGTCCTGGCCGCCGACCAGGTTGTTGTAGCACAAGACGATACTGTAGTCCCGCGCCCGCGTCTGCAGCATCTCCGCGCGCTGCCGCCACTTCCCGGCGTGGTAGGGCGACCCGTTGATGTTGATCATCACCAGCGCTCCCGCCGCCGCCTCGGCCTGGCAGGTCCCCCCAGGCGCCCAGATGTCCTCGCAGATGGTGACGCCGACCGGGACGCCCCCGATCACGCCGATCAGCCCGCTGTGGCCGGGCTGGAAGTAGCGTTTCTCATCGAAGACGCCGTAGTTGGGGAGCCGCTGCTTGTGGTAGGTGCCGGCGCGCTCGCCGCCGGCCAGCACCGCCGCGGCGTTGTAGAGGTGGGTCTGCTCATCGACGAAGCCCACGACCGCGGCGATCCCCTCAGTCCGGCGGGTGATCTCGTCCAGGGCCGCCAGGTTCCCCCGGACGAAGTCGGGCTTCAACAGCAGGTCTTCCGGCGGGTAGCCGGTCACGGCTAGTTCGGGGAAACAGACGATGTCGGCCTGCAGATCCCTCGCCCGGTCGATGGCTTCGCAGATCCGGCGGGTGTTGCCCTCGAGGTCCCCCACCGTCGTATTGATTTGCGCCATGGCGACGCGCAGCATCAATCAAATTATAG
>JBIOXT010000278.1:0-2137 GCA_044869795.1 bacterium
TCTGCTCGGCGGCATCCTGATGGTCCTGGCGCTGGGAGTCTGGGTCAGCGCGCGCCGGTTTCTCCTGGCCGGCGGCGCGGCCGTGGCCCTGGCGCTGCTGGGTATCCCGCTCGTAGCGCGGGCGGTCCTGCCCTACCGCGGGCGCCCGCCACGCCGGGATCCCCAGCAGCGCCAGGGCCACGGCCGCGCCGCCGGCCAGGAGAAACCGGCGCGCGCTGACCCAGACTCCCAGCGCCAGGACCATCAGGATGCCGCCGAGCAGATGCACGATCGCGCCGACGCTCAGCACGTCCAGCACGACAAACGACGCCAGCACCGTCCCGGCAATGCTGCCCAGCGTGGAGACCGCGTACAGCACGCCGGCCACGTTCCCGATGGTCGCCACGGTGCGCGCCCGGAGCCGGATCGCATACGGGGACACCATGCCCATGACTGCGCCGGGCAGGAGAAACAGCGCGGCCGCGGCGGCCAGCGGGCCGGCGCGCGCCCCCGCGCCGGCGGCCGACAGCGACGAGAGGACGCCGGGCGACATCAGCGGGATGGGCAACACGAGGACCCCGGCCAGAAAGAGAACCCCGCCGAACCCCGCGCGGGACGGCGTGCGATCAGCCAGGCGCCCGCCCACAGCATATCCCGCCGCCAGGGCGGCAAGGAAGACGCCGATCAGGCTGCCCCAGACGTAAATGGAGTTCCCGAAGACCGGCGCGATGATGCGGCTGCTGACGATCTCCAGCGCGAGCAGCACCGCGCCGCTCACGAACACGGCGACTTCGAGAATCGACGTCTCCTCGGACGAAAAACGGGATTAGGGCTGATCCTACTCGCGTCGTTTCACTGGGTGGCGGCCGGGACCGGCTCTTTCCCGGTAATCTTGATCGCGCCCTTCACAAGATCGACGACGGCGACCTGCCGTGCACGGATCTCACCGGCCAGCACCATCCTGGCCAGCGCATTCTCGATTTCGCGCTGAATGAGCCGGCGCAGGGGCCGCGCGCCGAGGTCGGGATTGTAGCCTTCCCGCGCCAGGTACCTCAGCGCCGCCTCGCCGACCTCCAGACGGATCTTCTGCCCTTCCAGCCGCCGCCGCAGGTCTCGCAGCTGGATCTCCACGATGGCGGCCAGGTGATCGCGCGACAGCGGATGGAACACGATGATCTCGTCGATGCGATTGAGGAATTCCGGCCGGAACGCCTTGCGCACCTCGTCGAGCACCTGCACCCGCGCCATCTCGAACTGCGCCGCGTTGGCGGGGTCCAGCGATTGGAGATACTTGCTGCCGAGGTTGCTGGTCATGATCAGGACCGTATTCTTGAAATCCACGGTGCGGCCGTGTCCGTCGGTGAGCCGGCCGTCCTCGAGCACCTGCAGCAAGACGTTGAACACGTCGCCGTGGGCCTTCTCGATCTCGTCGAACAGCACCACGCGATACGGGCGCCGGCGCACGGCCTCGGTCAGCTGGCCGCCCTCCTCGAACCCCACGTAACCCGGCGGCGCGCCGACAAGGCGGCTCACCGTGTGCTTTTCCTGGTACTCCGACATGTCAAGGCGCACCATGGCCTCCTCGTCATCGAAGAGGTGGCGGGCCAGGGCCCGGGCCAGTTCGGTCTTCCCCACGCCCGTCGGGCCCAGGAACAGGAAGGATCCGATCGGCCGGCGCGGATCCTTCAGGCCCGCCCGCGCGCGGCGGATCGCGTCACTGACGGCCTGCACGGCGTCGTCCTGTCCGACCACCCGCTCGTGCAGGCGCTGTTCCATCTCCAGCAGCTTGCGCATCTCGCCTTCCAGGAGCCGGCTCACCGGAACGCCGGTCCACGTGCTGACAATCCCCGCGACGTTCTCCGCGTCCACTTCTTCTTTGAGCAGCCGCTGCCCCGAAGGCATCTGCTGCAGGCCGGCCTCCTGCGAGGCCAGCCGCCGCTGCAAATCCGGCAGGACCCCGTAGCGCAGGCGGGCCGCGGTCTCCAGATCCGCCCGCCGCTCTGCCTCTTCGATCTGGTGGCGGGTCTGCTCAATCTGCTCCCGTGCCTGGCGGATGGCGGCTATCGCGCGCTTCTCGTCCTCCCACTGCCGGCGCACCCGGTCGCTGCTCTGCTTCATCCCCGCGATCTCCTGCTCGAGCGCGGCCAGTCGTTCGCGG
>JBIOXT010000279.1:0-3436 GCA_044869795.1 bacterium
GCCTTGCTGTCGGCGTCCACCCACTGGCCGTCGATGTAGCACTGCTGGCGGAACAGGTTCATGTCCTTGAGCTGGACCGCGGGTTTCACTTTCTGCAGCATGGTAGGGTCCTCGGTAGGGAGTTGAAGCGCGGGCGACCTTCACCGCGCGGCTGGATTCAGTATAGCACCGGAGGCCGCGCGCACGTTGCGTGCCGATGGAACCGAAAAAGCCTTGCTATAATCCAAACTTAGAAGACCAACCCGCGCCGTAATGCCCCCCGCCGTCCGTCCGTTTCCGCGCCTGCGTGCGCTCGTCGCCGGCGCCGCCGTCTCGATGACGCTGCTCGCCGGCTGCGCCACCAACGGCGACCCGCGCGACCCGCTGGAGCCGCTGAACCGCGGCATCTACCAGTTCAACGACGGGGCCGACCGAATCGTCATCAAGCCCGTCGCCAGGCTCTACGAGAACATCGTGCCGCGGTTCATGCGCACCGGCGTCGGCAATTTCTTCTCCAACCTGAATGACGTGATCGTCGCGCTCAACGACCTGCTGCAGGGCAAGGTAACGCAGGCGGGGTCGGACGTCGCTCGCCTCGCCATCAATACGACGGTGGGAGTGCTGGGCTTGTTCGATTTCGCGACGGGCTGGGGGTTCGAGAAGCATGAGGAAGATTTCGGCCAGACCCTCGGCTACTGGGGCATCGGCGACGGGCCCTACATCGTCCTGCCCATCTTAGGCCCCAGCAACCTGCGGGACACGGTGGGCTGGGTCGGCGACTACTACGCGTGGCCGATAACCTATGTTGATGACGACAGCACGCGCAACATCCTCATCGGGGTGCGCATAATCAGCGCCCGCGCCGACCTGCTGGCGGCGTCGAGCATACTCGAAACGGCCGCGCTCGATCCCTACGTGTTCGTCCGGGACGCCTACCTCCAGCGCCGCCGCAATCTCGTGTACGACGGCAAGCCGCCGCTGGACGATGACGACCCGGACCCCGAGGCCAAGCCCAAGCCCGGCCCATCCTCCACGCCGAAGGAACCGGAGCCGGCTGCAAAAGACGCCAAGCCGGAAGCATCCGGCGCTGAAACCCGGCCGCAATAATCGGAGCTTGCGGCGCGGAGGATCAGTGCTGAGTTCTGAGTGCTGAGTTCTAAGTGCTGCGGCTTAGCTCGTCACTCGGCACTCGCTACTTCGCACTTTGATAGCTCGTCACTCGGGGCACTCAGCACTCGTTACTTGGCACTCCGGCGCGGAGCAGCGAGATAGATGCCGGCGAAGATCAGAGCGGCCCCGGAGAGATGGTAGAGCTTCAGGGATTCGCCGAGGAAGACCACCGCGAGCGCTGTCCCGAACACGGGTATGAGGTGCAGGAACTGCCCCGCGCGGTTGGCCCCCACCTCGGCCACTCCCCGGTTCCAGAAGAGGTAGGCCAGCACCGAAGGGAAGATGCCGGTGTAGGCGACGCCCGCGATCACGCCCGCGGAAAATGTCACCGGCCCCGAGTTCACCGCCTCCCACACATAGAGGGGAGCGAGGACCATCAATCCGATGACGATGGTGCCGCCCAGAAAGCCCAGCGCATCGAGCTCGCGCGGCCGCCAGCGCAGGCAGGCGGTGTAGAGCGCCCAGAACAGGGCCAGCACCATCAGCAGCACGTCGCCGCGGACGAGCTCCAGGCCGGCCAGCACCGCCGGATCGCCGCGGCACACGATGTCCAGCGTTCCCGCGAGGGACGCCGCGACGCCCGTCCACTGCCAGGCCGACGCCCGGACCCGGAACAGGACGAAGTTCACCACGATGATCAGCACCACGCATACGCTGTTGATGAGCGCGCTGTTGGTCGCGGTCGTCGTCTGGAGCGCCGTGTAATTCAGGGTGTTATAGGTCGCGACGCCCAGCAGTGACAGGAGCAGCATCACCTTCCAGTTCGATACGATGGCCCGCCACTGCCGCCGCAGCGGGCCCGCGACCCAGGGCATCAGCAGCAGCAGCGCGACGCACCAGCGCCAGAAGGCGAGCGTCACCGGCGGCACCGAGTCGTGCAGCGCGCGCCCCACCACGGAGTTGCCCGCCCAGAACAGCGCGCACAGCGTCAGCAGCAGGTACGGCGACGTTTTCAATGCGGAATGCAGAGTGCAAAGTGCAGAGCTTGACCTTTAACTATTCTGCGTTCTGCACTCTGCACTCATCACTATCAGTTCATGCGGGCGGCGATCTGCTGCAATTCCACCACGCGCCGGTGCACCGCCGCCGCGTCGCCGGCGCCCGGCTTGAGCATCAGGTAGTTGCGGAAGTCGGACAGCGCGGCCCGATGGCACTCCAGCTCGAGGTAGAGTGCTGCGCGGTCGCGGTACTCGTCCGCGGCGCGCGGCTCCAGCGCGATGATGCGATCGGCCGCCGCGAGCGCGCGCGCGGGATCGCGCCGCTCCAGGTAGATGTTCTTCAGGTTGCGCAGCATGCGGGCGAGAATGTCCTTCTTGCCCGCGGCTGCCAGCATGTGACGGGCGATTTCGGGAGGCGGCGCCGTCCCGCCGCGCAGCACCCGCAGCCGCCGCTGCAGGTCCTCGAGGCTCAGCGATGCGCCGCGCTCGTAGGGATCCAGAACGATGACCCCGTCGCGCGCCGCGCATTTCACGAGGAAATGGCCCGGGAACGAAACCCCGTGCATCGCGAGGCCCAGCCGGCGCCCGATCTCCACGTAGATGATGGAGAGCGTGATCGGGATGCCCAGCCGGCGGTCGAGGACGTCGTTCAGGAAGCTGTTGCGCGGATCGTAGTAGTCCTGCGCATTGCCGCTGAAGCCGAGCTCGTCGAACAGGTAGCGGTTGAGCACGATGATCGCGTCGGTCGGGCCGATGTCCCGGCGCAGCCTGCGCTTCAACTCGGTTCCGAGGTCCTGGAGGCGCCTGAGATACGCGAAGACATCCAGTCCGGGATACTCGTGCACCGCGATGAGCAGCGCCACCTCCGCGAGGTCGATCTCTTCCTCCGGCCCGGCAGCGATTTCCTTCCAGCGTTCTCCTGCGTTCATAGACCTAAATTAGCCGCCAAGACGCCAAGAACGCCAAGAAAAGCTGTACTGATCACAAATAACGGTGGGCTCACCGGCGGGGAGTCGCGACGCGAGTGCGCGGCATCCGGTCCTGTGGGTGCCTGGGCACTAACGGCGATAGGTTTCGTCATATGGGTGATCCCCGCGGAGCCCGAGCCACGGTGTTAGCTTTTCAAAGCGTATGCGGCCTGCCCTGAAGGATAGCTCGACACGCTCGTTCTTGCATCGGCGATAGTCTGGATTTCCCAGCGGCGTAACATCCGCGGCTATCGTGACCGCGTAGTTCGACCCGTTCGGAGCAATGCGCACGGTCCCGGATGTTCCGTAGCCAGAGCACCCTCCTTTCGGAAACGCGGAGCCACCGTGCGAAAAAACAAGGAGTGCTTGCTTGCGGTTGCT
>JBIOXT010000280.1:0-6775 GCA_044869795.1 bacterium
GCCACCCACCCACGTTGGGCGGATACAGGAGCGCCTGGCCCATCAAGTCCATCGCCCGCAGCAGCGCCTGCTCCGGCACCTGCGCGCCCGTCGCCCGCACCGCGCCGATGACCAGGCGCACCGGGCTTTTGACCTGGGCGCGCATCGTCTTCTCTGAATAGAAGAGGTCGGATTGGAAGATCGCGCGTAGGACGGCTTTGACGTCCCAATTCGTGCGCCGGAACACCTCGGCAAGCTCGTCGAGGATGGACTCTTCCGGGCCCAGATACGCGAAGGACTCAAATAGCTTCCGCGGCAGGTAGCGGGCCGCCGCGGGTTGTTCGAAGATGATGTCGATGATATCCGTACCGTCGAAGTTGCCGGATCGTCCGAGAAACGTCTTCATCCCTTCATCATGCTGGTTGCGTTGAAAGACGAACTGGTTGCCCACAAATGTCCAGCCGGTAAATGCGCGGGCCGCCTCTTTGATGTCCCGCTCGGTATAGTTGCCGATGCCGAGCGTGAACAGTTCCATCAACTCCCGCGCATAGTTCTCGTTGGGCTGTCCTCTGCGGTTGGTGTTGTTGTCCAGGTAGCTCAGCATGGCGGGATCGCGGGAGACGTCGAGGATCAACTGCTTGAAGCTGCCGGCGGCCGAGCGGCGGAACAGATCCAGCTGCATCGCCATGTGTTCCGCCACGCGCAGATCCGGAAACCCCGAGACGAGGTGGCCGTGCCAGAACAGGACGAGCCGTTCCTGGAGCGGACGGCGGGTCTGCTGCATGCGGCGGATCCAATCGGCGCGGATCTCCTGGAATTTCTGGAAGTTTGCCCGCTGGATCCGGTCGAAGGCCAGGCGCAGGGTGTTCTGGTCGGCGCGCGCCTGCCGCAGCCGCAGGAACTCGGCGTACAACTGCTGGATCCCTGAGAAATCGACGGCCGGGAAGTCGACGTCGGCTGCGCTGTCGAAGTTCAGCAGTGAATCGACGGCCGCCGAAAACGGCATCGCGGCCAGGCGGTCAACCTCCTCCGGTGTCCCGCCGAAGCCCGCGCGGCTGAGCAGGTGCGCCGCTTTGATCCGGTTCCACGGATTGCCTGTGGACGGCTGAAACTTTCGCAGCGATGGCTCAGCCATTTCTGCTGCCTGTGACCGGGGGCGTCGACGAGAGGTTTAGTGACTCTTCATTCCCACTTGAAGCGCCACACGGCCAGCGCGAAGGTGACGATGCCCCAGGCCCCGAGATAGGCCAGCCCCACCAGATAGGGGGTCAGGGCGTCGCCGCGGGTGGCGATCCCGCGCATCGCTTCCACCAGCGGAGTCAGCGGCAGCAGCGAGATGACCGGCTGCATGAACGCCGGCATGAAGTCACGCGGCCACAGCGTCCCGGCGAGGAACAGCATCGGAAAACTGATGGCGCTGCCGAGCAGGTTTGCGGACTCCGGAGTCCTCGACACGGTCGACACCGCGAATCCCATCCCGACAAACGCGAGGGCCCCAAACAATGCCACCGCCGACAGCAGGGCGAGGCTGCCGATGATCCTGGCATGGAACACCCAGACGCCGACGATCACCACCAGCGCCAGCTGGAACGCATTCGTCGCCGCGTAGCGCGCCACCAACCCGCATAGGAACACGAAGGGGTGGACCGGGGTGGCCAGCACACGCTTCAGGATCAGCCGCTGCCGGTAGCCGGTGACGACCCAGGTCACGCCCTGCAGACCTGTCTGCATCACCGTCATCGCCAGGATGCCCGGCAGCAGGAAGTCGAAAAACCGGATCTGCCTGGCCCCGGAAATGCCGACGGCTTTGATCATCACGGCAGGCCGCACGCCGGCGATTTTCAGGTTCGCCTCGGCAACGAAACGCTCCAGGATAATCAAGGCGGTGCGCGAGTCCTGCACCCGGGCCTGATCGAAGTAGACCTGGACCTGCGTGCCTGCCCCCAGCGGCGGGACGATGATCACGAGTGTGCGCTGTCCGCTTCGGAGTAGCTCGAGCGCGTGCTGCTCGTCCGGCTCATCGGAGACGATGAAGACCGGGACCTGGGCCAACCCCGCGCGCAGTCCTTGGCCGAGGAACCCGCTGCCCTCATCGACGAATGCCACGCGGAACGTCAGCGATTCAGTGCGGCCGAAGGCCAGACCGATCAGACCCATCAGGATCAGCGGGAACGCCACGCCCCAAAACAAGGACGATCGATCCCGGATGTACATCCGGAAGCCCATCACGATGGTCATCAGGAAAGCCGTCATTCGCGCAACCGATGCCCCGTCAGCTGGAGAAACACGTCCTCCAGCGTCGCTTCTTCAACCCGCAGCTGCTGAAAGTGCACCTGGCCCTGCCGCTCGAGGTCCATCAACGCGTTGACCGTCCGCATGGGATCGATCGTCGACATCACGATCTCGCTGTCGGTGGACTCCGCGTGCTGCACACCCGGGAGCCCGGCGTACGCGGCGCTGCCCTCGAGGACCGTCAGCGCGACGGTGGTGCCGGGGGTGTACTCGCGGATCAACTCCCGCGGGGAATCCATCGCCGCGATCCGCCCCTGGTCCATGATCGCGACGCGGTCGCACAGCCGCTGCGCTTCCTCCATATAATGGGTCGTCAGGATCACGGTCCGGCCCTCGTCGCGAAACCCGGCGATGACCTCCCACAGGTTGCGGCGTGCCTGCGGGTCCAGTCCGGTCGTGGGTTCGTCGAGGAAGATCAGCGGTGGATCGTTGACGAGGGCGGTGGCGACCGACAGCCGCTGGCGCTGGCCGCCGGACAGCGTCTCCACCCATGACGCCCGCTTCTCCTGCAGCTGCAGCCGTGTGATGACGGTGTCGACGGGCAGCCGCCGGCGGTGAAACGATCCAAACAACTCGAGCGTTTCCGTCACGCTCAGCCGCTCGAAGAATCCCGCCTCCTGCAGCTGGACCCCGATACGCGCCCGCGCCCCGCGAGGATCGGTGCGGATGTCGACCCCGTCGACCACCGCCTGCCCGCCGTCGGGACGGCGCAGCCCTTCGAGGGTCTCCAGCGTGGTCGTCTTCCCCGCCCCGTTCGGACCGAGGATCCCGAAAATTTCGCCGCGGCCGACCGTGAAACTGATGCGGTCCACGGCCAGCACAGGACCGTACCGTTTGGACAGGTCGGTCACCGTGACGATCGCTTCGCGCACCGCGCTCACACTCGACAGCATACTACGGGACGCACCGGACCGCGACCAGAGGAATGTTTTGCGGCAGACGGAATGTTCCCCACATTTCCTGGGGCTTCCAGATGGTGCACATCCGCCGGGCGACGGCCCGCGACATCAAGGAGATCCTGCCGGTGTGGGGAGAACTGGCCGAGCACCATGCCGGACTGGATCCCGCGTTCACGCCTTCGGAAGAATGGCGGCACGAATACGGGGCCTATCTGCGCTCATTGATGAACCGCGACGACGCCCTCGCCGTCATTGCCCGGGACGGGGTGCACCTCGTCGGCTACGCGGTCGGCCGCATCACGACGCTGCCGCTGTTTTTCGAGCACCGGCACCGCGGGTACATCCACGACGTGTACGTGCGCGCGGCCCACCGCCACCGGGGCATCGGCCGGCGCCTGGTCGAGGAAATCCTCCGCTGGTTCGACGAGCGGGGGGTGACGCTGATCGAGTTGACGGTGGCGTCGAAGAACGGCGAGGCGACATCGTTTTGGCGCGCGTTGGGATTCGAGACCTACATGCACCAGATGAAGCGCGTGCTTGACTGATGCGCATCGACTCCGTCATGCAGGTCGTCCGCGATGCGGGCGTCGACGCCCTGCTCGTGTTGACACCGGCCAACAACTATTACGTCTCCGGGTTCCGCGCCATCACCTACTCCCGGCCGGTCATGGTCATCCTCTGCGAGAATCCGGTCCTCATTATTCCTGAACTGGAACACTCGCACGCGTTGGAGCGGTCCACAATCAGGGAGCTGCGCACGTACTCGGACATGGCTCTCGGTGGATTGTCCGGGACCTCCCCTTTCCAGCTGGCCGCCGATCTGTGTGTCAATACGATGCGGGAATCCAGCCTGCGCGGGCGGCGGATCGGCTTTGAGCCGGCGGGGGTCACGGTCGATGGCTACGCCCACCTCTCCGCTGCGTGGGGCGAGCCGTTGATCCCGCTGAAGGGCACGATCGAGCGGCTGCGCATGGTGAAGGACGCGGCCGAGCTCTATTTGATTCGGGCAGGGGCGGAGCTCGCCGAGGTGGGGATGCGGGTCGAGGTCGAAGCCTCCACGCCGGGCACGTCGGAAATCGAGATCATGGCGCGGGGGAATGCGGCGATGCTGCTCGAGGCCTCCCACCGGTTTCCCGAGCTGAACATCTCGTCGGGATCTCGCCCGGTGTCCGGTGAAAAGACCGTGCTGCCGCACTCCATCCCGTCCGGCAAGCGCCTGGCGCTTGGCGATGTCGTCATCCACGGCACCGGGTGTGTGACCAACGGATACTACTCGGAGGACGAACGCACGATCTTCGTGGGCGAGCCCGGCGCGGAGCCCCGGCGGCTGTTCGACGTGATGCTGCGTGCCCAAGAAGCGGGCATCGCAGCGATCCGTCCCGGCCGTCCGTGCTCGGCGGTGGACCGGGCCGCGCGCGAGGTGATCGAGGCGGCCGGCTACGGCGCCGCATTCATCCACCGCACCGGTCACGGGATGGGGATCGACGTCCACGAACTCCCGTTCTTCGCGGCCGGCGACGAAACCATCCTCGCCCCGGGAATGGTCATGTCGGTGGAACCCGGC
This sequence comes from bacterium, assembly GCA_044869795.1. GTDB lineage: Bacteria > Sysuimicrobiota > Sysuimicrobiia > Sysuimicrobiales > Kaftiobacteriaceae > DASXUC01. The sequence goes on from JBIOXT010000280.1 coordinate 4,735, forward strand.
ATCTATCTGCCGGGCATCGGCGGGTTCCGGCATTCGGACACGATCTTTGTGACCGAAGACGGCTGCGAAGTCATCACGCAGTATCCGAAGACCCTGCCGGAGGTCATCGTGACTGACTAAGGTGCCTCGTACCTCGTTCCTCGACCCTCGAGGAGCTGGGTTGAGGGTTTGATACGTGGAACACATGGCGAACCTTTATGAGCGCGGGATTGACGAGGCACGAAGCACGAGGCACGAGGCTCGTCTCTCGACGTTCAGCATCGTGGCTATCGACCAGACCAGCGGCGAAATCGGCATCGCGGTGGCGAGCAAATTCCTCGCCGTCGGCGCGGTGGTGCCGTGGGCAAGAGCGAACGCTGGCGCGGTCGCGACGCAGGCGTGGGCAAACCTCAGGTACGGACCGGATGGGCTTGACCTGCTCGCCGCGGGGCGCTCGGCCGAGGACGTTGTCCACGCGCTGACTATACCCGATGAGAAACGCGAGCACCGGCAGCTCGGTGTGGTGGATCGGGCGGGCCGCGCGGCGGCGTGGACAGGCGGCGAATGCTACGCCTGGGCGGGGCATCGCGTTGGCGGCGGGTACACGTGCCAGGGAAATATCCTCACCGGACCGGGTGTGGTCGACGCAATGGCCGAGACGTACGGGCGAGCGACCGGAAAGTTCCCCGAGCGGCTCCTCGCGGCCCTCGAAGCCGGCCAGGCCGCCGGTGGTGACAGGCGCGGGCAGCAGTCCGCCGCCGTCTACGTCGTCAAGGAGAAGGGCGGCTACGGCGGACACCTGGACCGTTACATCGATCTGCGGGTCGACGACCACCAGGCTCCGATCCCCGAATTGAAGAAACTGCTGGAACTGCATCGCCTGTACTTCGGCGAGACTGCTCCCGGCAGCCTGGTTCGCCTCACCGGCCCCGTGCTCGTCGAAGTGCAGGAGACGCTGCGCCGCGGCGGATTCCTCAACGGGGGCCAGGGCGGCCTGTACGACCCGGCAACCAAAGAGGCTCTCCGCCGGTTCTTCTCGGTCGAGAATTTCGAGGAACGCTGGCGGGACGACGATTTCGTCGATCGCGAAGTCCTGCACTTCATGCGAAAACGCTACGCATGAATTCCCGCGACCGCGTGCGCGCGGCGATCGACGGCCGGCCGGTCGACCGTGTTCCGATCGCCCTTTGGCGCCACTTCCCAGGCGATGACCAGAGAGCCGAATCGCTGGCCGCGGCGCATGTGGCGTTCCAGCAGCAGTATCAGTGGGATTTCCTGAAGGTCACCCCGGCCAGCGGCTACTACGGCGATGACTGGGGCCTGCGCGCCACCTACAAGCCGAACCGTGAGGGCACCCGCCACTACGCCGACCGGCCTATCAAGAACGCCGCCGATTGGGCCCGCCTGAAAGCGCTGGATATCACGACCGGGGTCTACGGGCGCGAACTGCATGGGCTGCGGCTCGTTGCCGACGCGCTGCCCGGGACCCTCATCCTGTCCACGATCTTCAGCCCGCTCACGATCGCGCGGACGCTGTCCGGCGAGCAGGCGCTGATCCGCTACCTGCGCGAGAACCCAGACGCGCTGCACCGCGGACTGGAGGTCATCGCCGACGTTACCGCCCGTTTCGCCGCCGAGACGCTGGCCGCCGGCGCGGGCGGGGTGTTCTTTGCCACCCAGTGTGCGGCGGCCGGGTACATGACGGTCGAAGAGTACGAAGAGTTCGGCCGGCTCTACGACCTGCGGGTGCTGGAGGGTGTGCGCGACAGTGACATCACCATCCTGCACCTGCACGGCCAGGACGTGATGTTCGACGAACTCACAGATTATCCGGTGGATGCGATCAACTGGCATGATCGGAAGACAGCGCCGACGCTCGCCGATGCCCGCGTGCGGTTCTCCGGTGCGCTGGCCGGCGGGATCGACGAATTGGGAACGCTGTCATCGGGAAGCCCCGACCAAATTGCGGCCGAAGTCCACGACGCGATCGCACAGGCCGGCGGCAAACGATTGGTGGTCGCGGCCGGCTGCGTCGTGCCTGTCGACATCTCCCCCGAGCGGC
>JBIOXT010000281.1:0-10084 GCA_044869795.1 bacterium
CCGCGCCGCGGTCGTCATCTTTGATCAGCACCTGCCAGCGCACGCGCCCCCGCAGCCGCGACAGGGGCGCCGCCGATGGGCCGAGGACTTCGGCCGTCGGCTGGAGCCCCTCGGCGACCGAGGCGGCGACGCGCTGCGCCTCATCGGGATCGGGACCTGTGACCACCACGTTGATGAGCGTGCAAAACGGCGGATAGCCGAATCGCCGCCGCGCGGCGAGCTCCTGCCGGTAAAAGAGATTCGGATCGCCGCGCCGCAGGGCCGCAAAGACCGGGTGCTGGGGCGAGAAGGTCTGGATCACCACCTCGTTGCGCGCGAGGTCGGCGACCTGTGTGAGCACCTGGAAGGTGCGCTCCGCGGCCGCATAGTCGGGCAGGTTCAGCGCGGCGTCCACGCCCAGCGCACCCGCCACCTCGGAGGGTACCTGGCCGACGCCCTTGACCAGGAGCTGGGTGCCGATGAGCAACCCGCCCCGCCGGGCAAACTGCTGCCACGTGTGCAGCTGGTCGGGCTCATCCGGGGCCGTGTCGGAATCCAGCCGCAGGATGGACGTGCGTTTGAACAACCGGCGCGCGGCGGTTTCCACGCGCTCGGTGCCGATGCCGTGCGGCCGCAGGCTCGTCCCGCCGCACGATGGACACACCGCGGGCGCGGGATCCACCCGGCCGCAGAGATGGCAGCGCAGCGCCCGCTCCCGAGCGTGGTAGGTCATCGCGACGTCGCACCGCGGACACTTCGGGACCGCCCCGCATTCGTGACACAGCAGGAAATCGGCGTAGCCGCGCCGCGGCACGAAGATGATCGCCCGGCCGGCGGGGAGCGTACGCGCCAGCGCCTGGTACAGCCGGCGTCCGAACAACCCGCCGAGCGGCCCTGCATCGGACCGGACGTCGGCCACCGCCACGGCCGCAGGCGTCGCCGTCGGCGCCGGCAGCACGCTGACGCTGCCGTCTTCCACACGCGCCATCAGGCTCACCGATGGTGCGGGCGTCCCCCAGATGACCGCGGCGGTGCTGAGCCGGGCGCGCTCGGTGACCACCCGGCCGGCGAGGTAGCGCGGCATGCGCTCTTCCTTGTAGGACGTATCCTCCTCGTGATCGACCACGATCAGCCCGAGGTCATTGACCGGCGCAAACGCGGCCAGGCGGGGACCGACCACAACGAGGGGGCCGGAGGCCTGGATGTGTCTCCACGTCGCCCAGCGGACGGCCGGCGGCTGCTCGCTGTGCAGCGTCACGACGGGCGCGTCGACCTTCGCGGCGAGCCAGGGCGCCAGACGCTCCGCCTGCGCGACCTCGGGCACGAGCACGATCACACTGCGTCCTGCGGCCAGCGTCTGCTGCACGGCGGCCACGTATGCCGCGAACCGCGCGCCGCTGCCGACCACGGCCAGCTGCGCGCCGGGCGTCTGCAGGGCGAGGGTGGCCTGATGCGCAACCGCGGTTGGGGAGTCGGGCTCGGATCGATCGATCTCCGATGCGGGAGGAATCACGGCAGGCGTCCCGCGGGCGCCGCGGCTGCGCGGCCCGGGAATCCCCGACAGCGGCGGGAGCATCGCCCCCAGGGCCTCGCCGACGGTGCACACGTAGAAATCGGCCATCCAGACCGCCAGTGCCAGCAGATCTGCGGGGATGACGGGCAGGCGGTCGTCGATCGCCGTCAGAGGGCGGACCTTGCGATGCACCTCTTCGAGCAGGCGCACGACGTATCCGGAGGTGGCGCGAGGACCGAATTTGATCCGCACGGGGATCCCGGGTTTGATCCGGGACGCCAGCGCGGGCGGGACGGAAAAGGTGAAGACGCGATCGCCCGCTCGCAGCGGCACGTTCACCGCGACGTCGACGAACTTCACTGGCGTCTACACCGCGTCAGGCACGCCGCTCGGCCAGTGCCGCCGCGATCTCCTCCACGATGGCCTCGGGCTCAGCCATCCGCCCGATCGCTTCTTTCCCCGACGCCAGCCAGCCCACCACCGGGCCGACGATCCGGCAGCCGCGGCCGCGGAGCGCCCGCAGGTGCTCCTGCACGGTGGCGTGTGCAAACATCGCGTCGCTCATCGCCGGGGCGATGACGAGAGCCGCGCGGGTGGCCAGCGCCGTTGCCGTGATGACGTCATCGGCCAGCCCAAGGGCCAGGCGCGCGATCGTGTGCGCGGTGGCGGGGGCGATCACATAGGCGTCCGCGCGCTCACCTAACCAGACGTGGGGCTCCTCCCAGGGATTGCCGGGATCCCACATGTCGGTGATGACCGGGTGGGTGGACAGCGTGCGCAGCGTCAAGGGACCGATGAACTGCGCCGCGGACGGCGACATCAACACGTAGACGTCGGCGCCGGCTTTGCGCAGCATGCTGACCAGCGACGCCGATTTGAACGCGGCGATCCCTCCCGTGACGCCCACCGCGACGATTCTCCCGTTCAGGTCATCTCCCGCGGCCATCGATCGGCTACCCGCGTCCTCGGTTCTTCGCTTCCAGGGGGGCGCCGGCCGCTCTGACCAGCCCCACCAGCGCCTCGATGATGGCCTCGGCCGGCCAGCGCGTCGTGTCGATCACCAGGTGGTAGGGGCTGAGGTCGTCGACGTCGATGGCATAGGACGCCTTGTAGCGGGCCCACTCGCTGCGCTCACGCTCGACGACATCGGCGCGCGCCGTATCCGCATCCAGCCCTTCGCGACCCGCGACGCGGGCCGCCCGAACCTCGACCGGCGCGCGCAGCCAGACCTTGAGGTCCGCGTCCACCATCCATCCCGACAGCCGGCTCTCGACCACACAATCGCCCGCGGCATGGGCGGCCTCCCGCTGCCGGCGGTCGAGCTCGCGGTCGAATCCGGGATCGTCTTCCGCCAGCCGGTTCACCTCGGTCACGGAGATGCCCCGCTCCCTGGCGATCTCGCGGAACATCTCGCCCCCGGAGATGTAGCGGTAGCCGAGCCGTTCGGCCAGCCCGCGCCCGACGGTGCTCTTGCCGACGCCGATGGGACCGGCGATGGCCACGATCACCCGCGGCGACCGGCCGGCGTCATTCGGGCGCCTCCTCGTCATCCCTTGCGGCAAAGCGGTGCGCGACGGTCTCGGGCTGGACGGCGGACAGCACGACGTGCCCGCTGTCGGTGATCACCACGGCGCGCGTCCGCCGGCCGTAGGTGGCATCGATCAGCGACCCACGCTCGCGCGCTTCCTGAATGATGCGTTTGATGGGGGCGGAATCGGGTGCGACGATCGCGATGATGCGGTTGGCGGCCACGATGTTGCCGAACCCGACGTTGATCAATCTGGGGTCCACCGCGTCGTTCTTCATCCCGGCCCGCCTACTCGATATTCTGGACCTGCTCGCGCAGGCTTTCCAACTCGCCCTTGACGGCGATGACGGCGCGGGCGATCTCGATGTCGTTGGCTTTGGCGCCGATCGTGTTCGCCTCCCGCCCCATCTCTTGCAGCAGGAATTCCAGCTTGCGGCCGACCGCCCCGTCGGCGGCGGTGAGGTCCGATCGAAACTGTTCGGCGTGGCTGCGCAGGCGGGTCAGCTCCTCGGTCACGTCGCTGCGCTCGGCGAAGATGACGATTTCGGCGGCCAACCGCTGCTCGTCGAGCGGTACGTCGCTGAGCAGATCACTCACGCGACCCTTCAGCCGCGCCGAATAGTCCGCGACCGCGTCGGACGATCGGGAGGCAATCGCATCGGTCAGCCCACGGATGCGGTCCAGGCGCATCAGGAGATCGCGGCCCAGACGGCGCCCTTCGGCTTCGCGCATCGAGGCCAGCGCGTCCGCGGCCTCGCTCACGGCGGGGGCGAGCTCCGTCCAGAGTTGCTCGGCGTCTTCCCGCGCCTCCTCAACCCGGATCACGTCGGGAAACGCCGCGACCAGGGGCAAGCTGATGTCGCCGGACACCCCCAGCGCCCCGGCGAGCTCCTTCAGGGCCTGCGCGTACGCAACCGCGGCGTCCGTATCGGGCCGGATCGACCTAATGCGGGCCCCGCGATCTTCTCTCAGGATGCTGACCTCGACGCGGCCCCGCAGCACGCGCGCCTGCACGGCCGCGCGGGCCTGCTCTTCCAGCGCAGACAGCTCCCTGGGCAGGCGCACGACGATCTCGCTGAAGCGATGGTTCACCGACCTGATCTCGACAGCAAAGCGTCCCGCCGCCGTCTGCGCCGTGGCACTTCCGTATCCGGTCATGCTGCGGACCATGGACGACCCTTTCTTGGGTGCTGAATGGGACTCCTGGCTCGATTTCGGAATCGGGAAGCGGGAAGCGGGAATCGGTGAGATCAGCGACGGTTTCCCGATCCCCGTTTCCCGTTCCCGTGTTTTGGCCGAAATGGTACCTTGTATCCGGCATGGCGCATTTGCGTTGGTCCTTCGACAGCGTCGTCCTCGCTGCCGTGGCGGTGGATCTGGAACCGCTGATCGGATGGGTCGCCGGCCGTGTGCTCCAGCCGGGCCGCGACGAGATCCTCATCACCCTCCACCCGCAGGGCGTGCTGCGGCGCGTGGAGCAGCGCCACATCCTGCTGTCGATCCATCCGCGCTGGGCGCGGGTGCACCTCAGCGCCGCCGCAGAAGGCGGGACGCCGTCAGGTTTTTGCCTGCTGCTGCGCGGGCGGATCGAGGGACGCCCGCTTGTCCGGATCGATCAGCCGGCGTTCGAGCGCACGATCACCCTCACGTTCCAGACCCCAGACGGCGAGGTGGACGTTGTGGCGGAGGTCATGGGACGCCACAGCAACCTCATTGCCGTCCGCGCCGGCGAGGTGATCGGGTCGTTGAAAACTGTGCCCGCGCGGATGTCCGTCCGTCCCATCCTCCCCGGCCATGTCTACACATCCCCGCCGAGGGACCGCCCCACACCCCTGGAACTCACCGCGGACGAATTGCGGGAGCGCCTTGTCGCCGTCAGCGGACCGCTGGCCCGGCGCGTTGCCGGATCGGTTCTCGGGATCAGCCCGCTGATGGCTGCGGAGCTCGTCGCACGCGCCGCGCACAGTTCGTCCCCCGACGCGCCGATCCCCGACGACGACGCTGCAGCGCTGTGGCCGGTCCTCCAGGACCTCGTGCACCGCGTCCGCGCACGCCGCTTTGAGCCGGTGCTCTATCGGATCGATGGTGCGCCGGTAGGTTTTGCCCCATTTCCGTTTGTCCACCTGACCGGGCTCACCGCGAAGCCGCAGGCCACGATGAGCGCCGCCGTGGATGCGGTGGCCGGACCGGCCGTCCCCGCATCCACGGTCGAGACCGAGCGCAGGACCCTGCAGACCGCCGTCGGTACGGCGCTCGCCAAACTGGCCCGGACGGAAGCCGAACTCGCCGGGGCCCTCAGCGAGGCAGAGGACTCCGATGATCTGCGGCAGCGCGGTGAGCTGCTGTTCGCCTATGGTTCGCAGATCCCGCCGCGGGCCTCCGAGGCCACCGTGCCGGGGTTCGACGGCCGGCCGGTCACGATCCAGCTCGATCCCACATTGACGCCCGCGGAAAATGCCCGCCGGCTGCTGAAGCGCTACGCCAGGATCAGGTCGGCCGTCCCGGAGGTCACTCGGCGGCTCGCTGAGGTCCGCGCGCAACGCGGCTATCTGGAGAGCGTACAAGTCATGCTCGGCACGGCCGACACCGTCGGTGACCTGGCCGCGGTCCGAGACGAGTTGATCGGGGAAGGCGTGCTGGCGGCCCGCCGCCGGCGGGCTGTGGCGGCGGGGCGCTCGGGGCCGCGGCGCTACACGACCGCGTCGGGGCACGAGGTGCTGGTCGGACGCAGCAATCTGGAAAACGACAAGGTGACGTTTACGTTCGGCCGTCCGGATGACCTGTGGTTCCATGCCCGGGGGATGCCCGGGGCGCATGTGGTGCTGCGGTCCTCGGGACGCGCCGTTCCAGAGAACGCGATCCGAGAAGCGGCGCAGATCGCCGCGCACTTCAGCAGCGGCCGCGGCGCCGGGAGGGTTCCGGTCAGCTATACGCTGCGCAAGGACGTGAAGAAACCGCGGCGCGCAAAACCGGGACTGGTCACGATCCGGAACGAGCAGACGGTGATGGTGGAACCAAAACTACCAGAGACCGTTGAAACGAGGAGACGGGGAAACACGGAAACGAATTGAAGCCAGGACCATGTGTCCTCGTTCCCCAGTTTCCTCGGTTCCTACGTGTCGACAGGCTCCTCAATCACGACCTCATCCGTGCCGTCGGTCTCCTTCAGGCGCACGGCGACGTGTTCCCGCAATGAGGTCGGCAGGTTCTTCCCGACGTAGTCGGGGCGGACCGGGAGCTCGCGGTGGCCGCGGTCGATCAGCACGGCGAGCTGGATTTGGGCCGGCCGTCCCAGATCGGTGAGGGCGTCGAGAGCCGCCCGCACGGTTCGGCCCGTGTACAGCACGTCGTCGACGAGGATCAGCGTGTGGGTGTGCACATCGAAGGGCAGCGCCGGGCGCGCACGCTCCGCGGCCGGTCCTGCCACCGCCCGCGACGGGTCGGCGTCGGGACTGCGGTCGTCGCGGTAGGGGGTCACATCCAGCGCCGCGACGGGCAGACTCGCCCCCTCGATGGCGCCGATCGCGTCGGCCAGCCGTCTGGCCAGCGGGGCGCCGCGCGTCTGGATGCCGACGAGTGCAAGGGTCTCGGCGCTGCGGTTGCGTTCCAGCACTTCATGCGCCATGCGGGCCAACGCCCTGCGGATGGCATCCGCATCCATCACTTTAGCTTTCTCGCGCATCGGGGTCATGATCTCCGGGGTTTCCTCGCTGCGCCGGATGAACCCTCCGCGCGCAACCGCGCCAGCGCTCCCGCAAAATCCTCCGGCAGGTCGGCGGCGAACGTCATCCTCGCGCCGGTGAATGGGTGGTCGAACGCGAGCCGGTAGGCATGGAGCATCTGGCGGGCGGGCGCCGCCGGTAACCGCAGGGCGCGACGCCCGTAGACCGCGTCGCCGAGGACGGGGTGGCCGAGCGACGCAAAGTGGACGCGGATCTGGTGTGTCCGGCCGGTGACCAGCCGTGCCTCGACCAGCGTGGCGCCGGGGAGCCGTTCGACCACGTGATACCGGGTCGTCGCGGGGCGGCCGCCGGCAACCACCGCCATCTTTGTGCGCCGGTGCGGGTGACGGCCGATCGGCGCATCAACCGTGCCCGCGTCCTGGGGCAGCGTGCCCAGCACCAGCGCGAGGTACCGGCGCTCGATCTCGCGGGCGGCGACCTTCCGCTGCAGCGCCGCCAGCGCCGGGGCTGTCTTGGCCACCACGAGCAGGCCGGACGTGTCGCGGTCCAGCCGGTGCACGATCCCCGGCCGCAGCGGTGGTCCGACGCTGCGCACCGCCGGCAGATGCGCAATCAGGGCGTTGGCGAGCGTGCCCGACGGGCGCCCGGCGCCGGGATGCACGGTCAGCCCGGGCGGCTTGTTGATCACCAGCAGGTGCTCGTCTTCGAAGACGATCTGCAGCGGCTGCGGCTCAGGGGTGAGCTCCACGCTCACCGGCGGGGGGAGCGCGACGGTGATCCGGCTGCCCGCGCGCAGCCGCGCCGCGGGTTTGCTGCGCGCGGCGTCGACGGTGACGCCGCCGGACTCGATCAGCGCCTTCAGACGCGAGCGCGAGAGCGCAGGCAGGCGGGCCGCCAGATACGCATCGAGACGCTGCCCGGCCTCGGGCGCGCTGACGACGAATTGGGCGGTGTCTACGATGGAGTCCCTGCCGTCTCGGTCGGGGGGACCTCGGGGGCGAGCGGCCGGCGGCTGGTGAGAACCAGCCCGACGATCGCGACGAGCGCCGCGAGGAGGCTCGCCACCTGCGCCATCGTCAGCGGTCCGAGCACCGGCGGGCTCTCGACGAAGATCTCCACCGCGATGCGGGAGAGCGCAAAGAGCAGCAGCCACAGATAGAAGAGCACCCCCGCCGGAGCCTCACTCCGCTCCTGCACGCGGAGAATCTGGTAGGTGCCCAGCGCGGCAAGCAGCAGGTACAACTGCGTCGGATGGCGGCGGTCCAGCAGCATGTCCACCGCCCACGGCGCGTCGGTCGGCTTCCCGAGGTACAGCCCGTGCAGGAAGGCGCCGATCATGGCGACGGCATACGCCAGCGCCAGCGCCGGCGCGCAGACATCGAGCAGCGCGCGCAGGGAAATGCGGCGGGACCGTGCGTACCATGCCCCGACGAGCACGCCACCGATCAGCGCCCCGTAGAACGTGAGGCCGGAATCTTTCCAGATCGTGAGGATGCTCAGCGGCGACGGCGCGAACATCTGCAGGTTCGTCAGCGCGAACCCCAGGCGGCCGACGATGATGCCGCCGATGATCATGTACAGCCCGATGTCCAGCATCTGCGAGGGGTCGATGCCCACGCGGCCGCTGCGGCGGCGCGCGACCGCGATCCCGACCACAAACGCCAGGATCAGGAACAGGCCGAACGACGAGACCGGGAACGGCCCGATCTGGACCAGGATCGGTTTCATCAGTCACCCCTCTGACGTTCGAGTTCGTCGCGCCGCACCCACAACGCGATGAGTAGGCCGGCCCCTACCGTGACCGCGGCATCGGCCAGGTTGAACACCGGCCAGACGCGGATATCCACATAGTCGATCACAGCGCCGAGGCGGATCCGGTCGACGAGATTGCCCAGCGCACCGCCGGCCAGCAACGCCAGCGCCACACGCGCGGCCGCCAGCCGCGTCCACCGCGGCCTATTGTAGAAGAGCAAGAAAAGGAAGGTCAAGGCAATGGCCGCGGGGACGAGCGCCGGGAGGCGGCCGGCGAGGCCGAACGCGATGCCGGTGTTCTCGACGTGGGTCAGGCTGACCAGACCCGGCAGCAGCGGAATGCTGTCCCCCAGCGGGATGCTCCGCGTCACCAGCGCCTTGACGGCCTGATCGAGCGCGAGGACCGTCACAGCGAGGGCCGCCCCGATCAGACGGCCCGCTGCGACGTCTCTGATCCGCACCTGCGGGGGGGCTACCGAAAGTGGTTGGTGCGTTCTTCCTCTTCCTTGCACCGGATGCAGAGCGTGGCGTACGGCAGGACCTTCAGCCGGGCCGAGTCGATGGGACTGCCGCAGCGGACGCAGATCCCGTATGTCCCCTCGTCGACCCTGGCCAGCGCCTCGTCCACCTGCGTGAGCAGTTGCTGCACGCTGGACTCCAGCGCGAGTCCCTTCTCACGCTCGAAGGTGCTGCTGGCGACATCGGCCAGGTCTTCATCGTAGCCCCCGCCGATGTCCATGCCCACCTGGTCTTCGACTTCGGGTGTGTGCTCCTCCATCGCCTCAAGCTCCTCGAGGAGGCGGGCACGCTCCGCCTGCAGCAGCCGGCGGAAGACTGCGAAATCACGTTTGCCGATGGCTCGGACGCGGGAAGGTCGCGCCTTGCCCTTGACGCCCTTGCGCACGGGTTTGGCCTTCCTGGTCTTTACCGCCCTCGTTGCCACTCGATCAACCTCCGCGCGCGGCCGCCGCGAGGACCGCAGCGGCCTGCACACCAAAATGGGCTGTCGCACATTCTACCAAACTGCTTCACCTCACACAACCAACCCGACCTTGCCCGCCTCGCGCACCGCGGCGCGGGCCAGGATCAGGTTCGAGTCGAGCAGCGGGACCGGCACGTCGGCCGGCCGCAGCACGAAGGGCAGTTCGGTGCAGCCGAGGACGACGGCCTGGGCGCCGCTGTCGACCAGCCGCCGGCAGATCCCGACCAGCCTGGGCGTGACCCCGGGGCCCATCGCCCCGGCCTTTACGCCGTAGATCGCGCGGTTGACCTCATCCTGGCCGTCGGGATCGGGGGCCAGGACTTCGACGCCGACGCGCGTGAAACTCCGCTGGTACAACCCGGCCGCCATCGCCGCCCCCGTGGCCAGCACGCCGACGCGGCGGAGTCCGCTCACCTCGGCGGCGGCCGCGGAGGCGACTTCATCCATGATGTGCAGCACGGGAATCCCGACGGCGGAGCGGATCGGCGCAAAGAACGCGTGGGCCGTGTTGCAGGGGATGACGATGAAATCGGCGCCGGCCCGCTCGAGGTTGCGGGCGGTGGCAACCAGCGCGGGTGTGGGATCCTCCCCCCGGCCTTCGAGGGCCGCGGGGCGGTCCGGACTCTTCGGGTTGTTGTCGATGATGA
>JBIOXT010000282.1:0-3511 GCA_044869795.1 bacterium
GTGACGATCGCGAGAACGGCGAACACCCCCAGCATCGGGAGCGGGGGGGCCGGTGTTGTGGCCAGTAGAGGAAGCAGCAGGCCCCACCCGGCGACGGCAACGGCCCACGCGTACAAGCGCTGACGCACTTGGGTTAGTCCGACTCCTTCTGCCCCGCCACGGACTCGGCGGCCGCCTCGGGCGGGCGAGCCACAAACCTGCGGATACGCCGCTCGAATTTTACCCGGTTCATCAAGACATACCGCCCACAGCCCTCACAGCGGATGCCCACATCGGCTCCCAGGCGCTCGATCTTCCAGCGATCGCTGCCGCAAGGATGAGTCTTTCGGGTCTGCACAATGTCGCCTATGAACAGTTTCAGCACTGGCACCGGAAACACCTTACCCAGCGCCCACCGGATCGTAGTCCCGGCGGGCTATAGTTACAGCAAATTATAGACCAGCCTCGTTAACGAGGGTTAGCCACGTGAGGAAGGCAAACATTTGTTCGCCCAGACACCAACGGGTGGCGGCCTAGTCGCGCCGCTGGATGAGCAGTTCGACGGGAGCGAAGTCGTCGGTCAGCACGGGCACGTCGGACGTAAGAATCGGGTCCGCGTAGAGATCACCCGCCGCGCGCTGGAACCCGCCGACCGTGACCGGCAGGGTCGCTCCAACCCGCGCCGCCGCCTGTGCGAATTGGGCCGGGGACAGAACCGCTTGATCGGTTCCGATGATGATGATGTTCCGCACAGAATCGCGGCCGTCATATCGCTGCCAGTCGACCGGAAAGACGTAGACCGTGCGGAACACCTGGGTGAAGGTCTTGTACACGGCACGAAACAGCCGGCTCCGCGGACCGGCGAGGGCGCCGATCACGTTCGATGCCAGCACTCCTCCCGGGGTCAGGCGCGCTCTGGCGGTCTCGAAAAACTCCCGCGTGGCCAGGTGGAAGGGAATGGTGTCAATCAGGTACGCATCGAGCAGGATGATGTCGTAACGATCGGGCGTGCGCGCCACGAAGAGCCTTCCGTCGAGAGCGGTAATGCGTAGGCGGCCGTCGTCGGGCACGGCGAAGTAGGTCCGCGCCACAGCCACGACGGCGGGATCGAGCTCGACGACCTCAAGGCGTAGCCGCAGGTAGTCCTCGTAGTATCGTTTCTGCACCGTCCCGCCGCCCAAGCCGATCATCAACACGCGCGCGGCGTCGGGGCGCAGCGCCAACGGCAGGTGCATGTAGTCCGAGTACGGGAACACCGTGCGGCGCGGGTCGGCGGAGTCCATCCCACTTTGCCAGTAGTTGTCCAGGCGCAGGTAACGGACCCCCGCCTCATCGCTGACCGAGATGCGGTGATACACCGTGTCCTGTGCAAAGATCTGCCCCGGAGACGGCTGGGCCGGACTGACCAGGGTCATCCCGCCGGTGAGGAGCACGGCGGTGAGGACCGCCGCGGAGGCGGCGCGCAGGCGCCGGGCGCTCAGCCAGCCCAACAGCGCCATGAGCATCATCAGCGCGCCCAGCAGATAGATGATGGTCCGCACCCCGAAGTAGGCGAGCAGCACGAAGGCGGCCAGCAGCGTGCCCGCGATGCTGCCCAGCGTCGAGAGCGCATAGAGGACGCCGGCGACGTTCCCGATCGTCGTCACCGTCCGGGCGCGCAGCCGCACGGCAAACGGCGACACCATCCCCATCACCAGACTGGGAAGGAAGAAGAGGATCACCGCGGCGGCCAGCGGACCGGCCCGCGGCCCGTAGTCGGCAAACACCAACCCTTCCAGGACGCGGGGCGCGAGCAGGGGGATCGGCACGACCAGCACGCCGGCCACAAAGATGATGCCGGAAAACAGCGCAGCCGACGGGGCGCGGTCGGCCACGATACCTCCGAGGTAGTACCCCGCCGACAGCGCCGCGAGGAACACGCCAATCAGACTGCCCCAGACGTACACGGAGTTGCCGAAATACGGGGCGACGACGCGGCTGGCCACAATCTCCAGGGCGAGGAGGACGCCGCCGCTGACGAAAACGATCAGCTCAAGGATCGGCGGCCCCTTTACTGCGGCGCCGCGGCCGGCGCCGGCTGTTTCGTCGAAATCCGGATCGCGCCGTTCTTGTAGTCGACCACCGCCGTGCCGCCCTCCCGCAACTCGCCGGCGAGGACCGCTTTCGCCAGAGCGTTCTCCACCTCACGCTGGATCAGCCGGCACAGCGGCCGCGCGCCGAAATCCGGATTGTATCCCTCCCGCGCCAGGTGCGCCCGCGCCGCGTCGGTGACCTCGAGGGTCATCTTCGATCCCGCCAGCCGGTCGCGCAGCAGCTTCACCTGCAGCCCGACGACCTCTTCCAGTTGCTTGGTCGACAGCGGGTGGAAGACGATGATCTCGTCGATGCGATTGAGGAATTCGGGGCGGAATGCCTTGCGCAGCGCGTCGAGGACCTGCACCCGCGCCATCTCGAACGCGGCCGCATTCTCCGCTTCCAGGTTCAGCAGAAACTGGCTGCCCAGGTTGCTGGTCATGATGACCACGGTGTTCTTGAAGTCCACCGTGCGGCCGTGCCCGTCGGTCAGCCGGCCGTCTTCGAGGATCTGCAGCAGGATGTTGAAGACGTCGAGGGCCGCCTTCTCGATCTCGTCGAGCAGGACGACCCGATACGGGCGGCGGCGCACCGCTTCGGTCAGCTGGCCGCCTTCCTCGTAGCCGACGTAGCCCGGCGGCGCGCCGATCAGACGCGCGACGGTGTGCTTCTCCTGATACTCGGACATGTCGATGCGCACCATCGCGTCCTCGTCGTCGAACAGTTCTTGCGCCAGGGCCCGCGCGAGTTCGGTCTTCCCGACACCCGTCGGCCCCAGGAACAGGAAGGATCCGATCGGCCGGCGGGGATCCTTCATGCCGGCCCGGGCGCGGCGGATGGCGTCGGCCACGGCCTGGACCGCATCGTCCTGGCCGACCACGCGCTCGTGCAGCCGTCCCTCCAGCGTCAGCAGTTTCTGCATCTCGCCTTCCATCAGCCGGGTCACGGGGATCCCTGTCCACTTGCTGACCACCTCGGCGATGTCCTCGGCATCGACCTCTTCCTTCAGCAGCCGCTGCCCCTCGTGCATCTGCGCCAGCGCCTGCTCCTGCTGGTCCAACTGCTGCTGCAGCTCGCGGAGGGTCCCGTAGCGCAGGCGGGCCGCCGCCTCCAGGTCCGCCCTCCGCTCGGCGTCCTCGATCTGATGGCGGACCGCATCGAGTCGTTCCTTGGTTTCGCGGATGGCGGCGATGGCGCGCTTCTCCTCCTCCCACTGGCGGCGCAGCCGCTCGCTCCCCGTCTTCAGCGCGGCCAGCTCCTGCTCCAGCTTCTCCAGGCGGTCGCGGCTGGCCGGATCGACCTCTTTCCGCAGCGCCTGGCGCTCGATCTCCAGCTGCATAATCCGCCGGTCGATCTCGTCCAACTCCACCGGCTTGCTGTCGATCTCCATACGCAGCCGGCTGGCCGCCTCGTCGATCAGGTCGATGGCCTTGTCGGGGAGGAACCGGTCGCTGATGTA
>JBIOXT010000283.1:0-22087 GCA_044869795.1 bacterium
GTCGCGATGGCCGCGGCCAAGTGCGTCATGATGCAGACCGAGGGTATCGCGCATTCAACAGTGGTCACGGCGATGAGCCGCAACGGCGTCGAGTTCGGCATCCGCGTCAGCGGGCTCGGCGATACTTGGTTCACCGCTCCATCTCCGCGCCCCGAGGGCCTGTACTTCCCGGGGTATGGGCCGGATGACGCCAACCCCGACATGGGCGACAGCGCGATCATTGAAACTGTTGGCCTCGGCGGGTTCGCGATGGCCGCCGCGCCGGCGGTCGCAGGTTTCGTCGGCCTCTCATCGGCCCGCGACGCGGTCGCGGCGACTGAAGCGATGCGGGAGATCACGCTCGGGGAAAGCACGCACTTTGCGATCCCCGCGCTCGATTTCGCCGGCACGCCAACAGGCATCGATATTCGACGTGTCGTACAGCTGGAGGTCGCGCCGCTGATCAACACGGGGATCGCCCATCGCCGGGCCGGGATCGGCCAGATCGGCGCGGGCGTCGTGCGCGCCCCGCTGGAAGCCTTCCAGCGAGCGCTGGAGGCGTTTGCGGAGCGTCATGCCGGCTGAGCCCATCCCTCACCTCGATCCCGCAGCCCGACTGCTCTGCGGCACCGGACCGTCCAATCCCGACCCGCGCGTGCTGCGGGCGATGGCCTCGCCGGTGCTGGGGCAGTTCGACCCTGCGTTCGGCGCCATCATGGACCAGGTCTCGCAGATGAGCCGCGAGGTCTTTCAGACTACCAACCTGCGCGCTTTCCCGGTCTCCGGAACCGGCCGCGCCGGCATGGAAGCGGCGATCACGTCGCTGGTCGAACCCGGCGACGACGTGCTGGTGGGGAACTGCGGGCGCTTTGGCGATCTGTTCGTCGATCTCGCCACCCGTGCCGGGGCGGATGTGGACCAGGTCACGCGCGAGTGGGGGAACGTCTTAGACCCTCAGCAGATCGACGATGCGCTGCGGCGCCGGCGCGCCAAGGTCGTGGCCATCGTGCACGGGGAGACATCGACCGGCATGATGCAGCCGATGATGGCCGAGATCGGCGCGATCTGCCGGCGGTACGATGCCCTCCTCGTGGTCGATGCGGTCGTCACGCTGGGCGGGGTCGATGTGGACGTGGACGGCTGGCGGATCGACCTCTGCACGTCGGGGACGCAGAAGTGCCTGGGGTGCCCGTCGGGAATGGCGCCGCTGACGTACAACGAGCGCACAGAAAAAGTGATCCTCGGACGCGGGCAGCCGGTGGCGAGCAACTACTTCGACCTCGGGAAGATCCAGCGCCATTGGAGCGCGGAGCGCCTCAATCACCACACCCTGCCCACCAGCATGACCTACGGCCTGCACGAGGCGCTGCGGTTAATCCTGGAGGAAGGCGTCGCTGCCCGGTGGGAACGCCACCACAGAGTCGGTCGGGCGCTGAAGAGCGGCCTCGAAGCGATGGGCGTGGAGTTGTTCGGCGACCCCCGCCACCGCCTGCCGATGATCACGGCGATGATGATCCCCAACGGCGTGGATGACGCGGGCGCCCGCTCGCGCCTGCTCGACGAATTCGGCGTCGAGATCGTGACGTCGTTCGGCCCTCTGCGCGGCCGGATCTGGCGAATCGGAACGATGGGCTACAACGCGGAGCTGAAAACCGTTCTCACGGTCCTGGCAGCGCTGGAATCGATCTTCACATCCTACGGTGTGGCGGTTCCACGCGGCGCCGGCATCGACGCTGCACTCGCCGGCTACGCGCAGGACTAGTCCGTGCTTCCTCGCTTCCGCGTTTCCTCGCTTCCGCCTTTGACGAACTTCAGCACATAGGAAAACGCCACCCGCTGGCCCACCCTGTAGTAGGCGGCCGAGAGCTCCCGTTTCCCCTCTTCGGAGATCTCGGGTTCCTCCAGATCGCGCAGCGCCAACCCCACCGCCTTGGCAGCCGCGACGTAATCCCGCAGCGGCCGGTGAAAACCGATGAACGGCTTCAGGTTCCCCCACTGGATGTAGCCGGCGCGCCGCACGAAGTAGTCGTCGTCGAGCCAGGCCTGGCGGTCCTCACGGCGCGGTGAATCGAACGCGGGGACGTACCAACGGCCATCGAGGGTGTTGTGCGAGACCACGGCAATGAAGCGGCCACCCGGCCGGAGCACCCGGGCGATCTCGGCCATCGCTCCTTCGTAATCCCGCACGTCCATCAGCACATAATTGGCGACAACCGCATCGAAGCCGTCGGTGTCGAGAAACGGCATCGATGAAATCGACGCGTGATGATACTCGATCGCCAGCGGCTCGCGGGACTGGTGCTCGAGCGCGATCTCGTGCAGGCGCCGCGAATTCTCCACGCCGACCACCCGGGCGCCCAACCGGGCCAGCAGCCGGCAGAGGTAGCCGCCGCCGGAGCCTGCATCGAGGATGGCCAGGCCCTGCACGTCGCCCAGGAACCGGAACAGGACGGGATCGCTGATGTACTTCCGGTTCGTGTCGCCGCGATCATCATAGCCGGCCACCCAGATATCGGCCGTGGCGCTCCAACTCGCATCGATGTCGGCATCGGTCAGCGTCTCGATCGGAATGCGCGGCTGCCGCCCCGCCGGGTAGCGGAAGAGATGCGGCTCCGCCGACAGCCACCGCCGGTCTGCCGCCGCGCCTGCCTCAGCCTGCCAGGGGTGGACACCCGAGTGCTCTGCGTAGTCCAGGGACGGATGCATCTCGCCGCAGTCCGGACAGCGCAGTTCCCACCAATACTCCCACGCCCAAAACCCTCCCTCACGGGCCTCGACGTCACCCGCCTCGCGGCAGAGCAGTCGATGGGTATGCGGGCAGTAGAAACGCGACATGAAGTGGCCCGGCTCGCCGCAGTGGTCGCAGACAAACCGCCAGTGCCAGGCGCAGCGGGGTGCTTCAGAGCCAGTATCGAACTCGGCGGGCCGCGGACGGTAGCCGGGCTCAGGACCGCTGATCAGATCGCAGTAGTAGCAGTTGACGGCAGCCATGCTCCCCCGGCACCTGCGGCCACTACGCCGTCGGCGGCGACGGTCCGTCCCCGCACGAGGACATGCTCGACCGCGCCGTGCATCTGGAGGCCCAGGAACGGCGAATGCGTGTGCCGCGACTGCAGCCAGGAACGATCGACAACCCAGCGCCGATCCAGATCCACGATCATCAGATCCGCGTCCGCGCCGACCTGGATCGCGCCCTTCCGCGGCCACAGGCCGGCGATCCGGGCGGGATTCGCGGCCAGCAGCGTTACGAACTGGCCCCACGTCATGCCGCGGCGGTGCACGCCTTCGCTCAGCATGAGCGGGACGAGCGTCTGCACGCCCGTGATCCCACCCCAGGCGGCAAAGATGTCTTCATCGCCTTTGGTCTTGTCCGCCGTCGGACACGGAGAGTGATCCGAGGTGATACAGTCCACATGCCCCGCCATCACCCGTTCCCACATCGCCTCCTGCCGTGAGCGGTCACGCAGCGGGGGAGCGCACTTGGCGACCGGTCCCAGCCGGATCAGATCGTCCTCGGTCAGCGTCAGGTAGTGCGCGCAGGTCTCGACCGTGACGGCCTGCCCCTGCTGCTTCGCCTCGGTGACGAGATCGACTCCTTCCGGAAGGCTCATGTGGACGATGTGCAGACGGCATCCGGCCTGCGCCGCCAGCGCCAGCACCCGCCGCACGGCGTCGAGCTCAGCCTGGGGGGGCCGCGACTCGCCCCAGGCGGCCCGGTCGGCGCGTCCCGCGCTGCGCAGCTGCCGCGTCAGTTCGCGCGTGAGCGTCTCGCTTTCGGCATGCACAGCCAGCAGGCCGGCAAGCCGACGGATCTGCGCGAGACCCTCGGCGAGCAACGCGTCATCGACCGGCGTGAACTCCGGCGTTCCCGTCGCGCACATGAACGCCTTGAACCCGATCACCCCGCCGTGAGCCAGCGCGGGAAGGTGATCGAGGTTGTTGGTGACCAACCCTCCCCAGAGCGCAAAATCCACGGCCGACGATCGCTCGGCCGCGGCGACCTTGGCCGCCAGCGCGTCGGGCGTCGTCGTCGGTGGGATCGCATTGAGCGGCATCTCGACGACCGTCGTCACACCGCCGGCCGCCGCTGCTCGGCTCCCCGGCCCCCAGCCTTCCCAATGAGTGCGCCCGGGTTCGTTGAAGTGCACGTGGATGTCGACCGCGCCCGGCAGGACGGTGCGCCCGCGGGCACTGATCGCTTCACGGCCGGAGATCGGATCGGCCGTGATGGTCTCGACACGCCCGCCGGCGATGCCGACGTTGGCCTGCGCCGCCCCGTCTGGAGTCACGACGAGGCCGTCGGTGACGACGAGATCGTAGGTCAACGGGGTTCTGTCCCTTCACCGGTCCCGATCAGTTCCTCCTGGCCGGCGGCGAGTCCGTACAGCGCCGGGATGGGGGTCGGTGATGGGACGTCGGGGACCGGCGGCGGGCCGGCCGATGCGACCGGCGGCGACAGCCCAATCAGATCGTCCGGCGTCACCGGCACGCGGTTCAACTCGCGCCCCGTCGCATCGCGCAGTGCGGCGACGATCGCGGCGGTCGACACCACCGTCGAGGGTTCACCCACGCCTTTGGCACCAAAGGGCACCCCGGGTTCCGGTTCCTCGACCAATTCCGAGACGACCGGCGGCATGTCGAGGATTGTGGGAATCAAGTAATCCATGAACGACGGATTCCGGATCTTGCCGTCGTGAAGCTGGATCTCCTCCATCACGGCCAGCCCGAGTCCCTGAGCCGTCCCGCCTTCGATCTGTCCGTGGACGCTCTGAGGATGAATCGCCTTGCCGACATCCTGCGCCGCCGCGATCTGCACCACGTGCACCAGCCCGAGGTCGGTGTCCACCTCCACGACCGCCCGCTGCGCGGCGAACGCGAACATGACGTGGGGGTCGCCCTGGCCGGCCTGATCGATGGGGCTCGTCCGGCGATGATGGAAGATCCGCGTGTGCTCGACCGGCGCCATGAGAAACTCCTCGATGCGGGCGATGGGCTTCTCGCCGAGTGAAATGATGCCGTCGGCATCGAGCGCGAATTCTCCCGACGGGAGCGGACCAAACGATCCTTTCCGCCACTCCTCGGCGGCCCGACGGAACAGTTCGTCGCGCACCGCCCGGCAGGCCAGCTGCACGGCGCCGCCGGACATCACCGTCTGCCGGGACGCCGACGTCGATCCTGAGGAGCCGACGCCGGTGTCCGATGGGTGCAGCACGACGTCGACATGGCCCAGTTCGGTCCGCGCGATCTGCGCCAGGACCGTGTGGACCCCCTGCCCCACTTCGGCTGCGGCGCAGTGCACCTCCGCAATCGGGCCCTTCGGCCCGAGGAAGAGCTTCACGCGCGCCGCCGAGGAGTCGTCGAACCCTTCGCTGTAGGCGACGTTCTTGTAGCCGACGGCGTAGCCCACGCCCCGCTTCAAACTCTCGCCGCGGCTGACGTTGTTGGCGCCTCCGGGCAGCGTGATCGCGTCTCGCCGTCCCGAAGGTTCCGGGGGCAGTGGGATCGACGCACACCGCTCGATGACCTCCCGCACAGGCGCGCTGCCGCGGATCACCTGCCCGGTGGGGAGCACCGATCCGCTCCGCAGCGCGCTGCGCAGCCGGACCGCGACGGGGTCCATCCCCAGCGTCCTGGCGAGTTTGTCCATCTGCGACTCGTATGCGAAGCACACCTGCACCGCCCCGAACCCGCGCATCGCACCGCAGGGTGGATTGTTCGTGTACACGACCGTGCCGTCGATCAACGCGTTGGGCACCTCATAGGGACCGGCGGCAAACGTCGAGGCGTTGGCGATCACCGCCGTCGAGGACGAGGCATACGCGCCGCCGTCGGCGAGGATGCGCACGGACACATTGATCAGCCGGCCGTCGGCCGCCGCCCCGGTCCGCATCCAGATCCTGAACGGGTGGCGGTGAACGTGGCCGAAGAACGACTCCTCGCGTCCGTATGACATCTTCACCGGCCGACGGGTGCGCAGCGCCAGCATGCAGGCGTGCACGTGCATGCTGACGTCCTCGCGCGCACCGAAGGCCCCGCCGACTCCGGCCAGGTGCAGGCGCACCTTCTCCTTCGGCAAGTTCAAGCAGGGCGCGATCTGCTGCTGGTCCACGTGCAGCCACTGGGTGGCGACGTACAGATCGACCCCCCCATCGTCGGCAGGAATCGCCATCCCGGCCTCAGGCCCCAGCATCGCCTGATCCTGCATCCCGGTTTCGTAATATCCCTCGACCCAGACCTCGGCCGCGGCGGAGGGATCGCCGTGGACGATGTGGATGTGGCGGAGCACGTTGCCGAACTCATGCACCTGAGGCGCGCCGGGCTGCAGCGCCTGTTCCATGTCCGTGACCGCCGGCAGCACCTCGTATGCGACGACGATCGTTGCGGCGGCGCGTTTTGCCGTTTCCAGATCGACCGCGGCGAGAATTGCCACCGGCTCGCCCTGATAGCGCACGCGGTCGTGCGCCAAGACCGGCTGGTCAGCGAACTCCAGGCCGTACGTCTTCTTGCCGGGGACGTCAGCGGCGAGCAGCACGGCGAGCACGCCGGGGCTGGCAACCGCTTTGGAGACGTCGATCGCGCGGATCCGGGCATGGGGATGCGGGCTGCGCAGGGTGTATCCCCACACCATGTTCTCCGCCCACAGGTCGCTGCCGTAGAGAAATTGCCCTTTGACTTTGGGAATGCCGTCGATCCGCCGCGGGCTGTCGCCGACGACACCCCTGACCCGCGTCGTGACCTTGACGCTCATGCTGAGCCCCCGAGCCACGTGCCTCGGACCTCGTGCCTCGAGCCACCGATGTGGCGCGCGACACGATGGCCATCCGCCGCCAGCGACGACTCGTCGACGTTGACGAGCCGGCCGTTCCGGACCACCGCGCGCCCTTCCACAAACAGGTGCTCGACGCGCTGCGGCGCGCAGAACACCAGCGCCGCGAGGGGATCGGCGTCGGCACCGGCAAAACTCAGCCCATCGACGCGGAAGAGGGCAACATCAGCGCGCTTGCCGATTTCCAGGGAGCCGACATCATCTCGCCCCAGGCAGCGGGCTCCGCCGCGCGTGGCAATCCTCAGCGCGTCGCGCGCCGTCATCGCCGAGGCCCCGCGGCTGCGCGCCGCGAGCAGGGCCTGGCGTACTTCCCCCAGCATGTGCCCGCCGTCGTTGGAGGCCGACCCGTCGACGGCGAGTCCGACGACGGCACCCGCATCCAGCAGTGCGCGGGCCCTCGCGATGCCCGACCCCAGCCGGAGGTTCGACGATGGGCACCAGGCCACGGCCGTCCCGCTCCGAGCGATCCGGCGGATGTCGTCGTCGTTCAGATAGACGCAGTGCGCGAGCCATACATCCGGTCCCAGCCATTCCAGGTCCTCGAGCAGTTCCAGCGGCCGCCGTCCGAACTGCTGCTGACAGTAGGCCTCCTCGTCCATCGTTTCCGCGATATGGGTGTGCAGCCGGACCCCCAACGCGCGGGCCAGCGCGGCCGATTCACGCATCAGGTGCGGGGAGGCGGAAAACGGCGAGCAGGGTGCCACGGCGATGCGCAGCATCGACCCCGGACTGGAATCGTGCAGGCGATGCACCGCCGCCTCGGTGTGCGAGAGGATCGCGTCGACGTCTTCAACAACCGTGTCCGGCGGCAGTCCACCCTTCGATGCCCCCAGGTCCATCGAGCCGCGGCAGGGGTGAAACCGCAGGCCGAGGGCTTCGGCGACCTCGACCTCCGCTTCGAGAATGCCCGTCCTGCCAGTCGGAAACACGTAGTGATGATCCGTGCTGGTCGAGCAGCCCGACAGCGCGAGCTCCGCCAGACCGACGCCGGCCGCCGCCCGCATCCACTGCGCATCGAGGCCCGCCCAGACAGGATAGAGAGCCCGCAGCCATCCAAACAGTCCTTCCTGCTGCGCACGCACGCGGGTCACCGACTGGTAGAGGTGGTGATGGGCATTGATCAATCCTGGGATCGCGACCGTCCCGTGCCCATCGATGACCTCGGCGTCAGAGCGTTGAGGGGGCGTGCCGGCGCCGACCCATGCGATGACGCCGTCGTCGATGAGCACCGAGCCTCCGGCAATTTCGGTCCCGGCGTCATCCATCGTCGCGACCACGTCGCAGGACTCGATGAGGATTGGGGGCATGCTGCCTACCTCATGATCGTCATCATCTTGTCTGCTCGGCTATTCGTTCGGCCGCCAGATTTACGGCGTCGAGGATCTTCTGGTACCCGGTGCACCGGCAGAGATTCCCCGACAGCGCTTCCCGCACCACCGCCTCGGTCGGATGCGCGTCGTGCTGCAGGAGGTCGGCGACGGCCACGATCAATCCGGGAGTGCAGAAACCGCACTGCACCGCCCCGGCCTCGACGAACGCTTCCTGCACGGGATGCAGCCCATTATCGCCGGTCAGGCCTTCGACCGTTCGCACCTCATGTCCGTGAGCCTGGGCGGCGAGGACCAGGCACGCGCACACGAGCTCGCCATCCATCCACACCGAGCACGAGCCGCACTCCCCCTGTTCGCACGCGTTCTTGGATCCCACCAGCCCCAGCGGTTCGCGCAGCATGTACAGCAGGCTGGCGCCCGGCCAGACATCCGCCTCCCGCCACTCGCCGTTCACCCGCGCCCGGACCTGCATTATCCCGTTCCCCCGTTCCCTCGTTCCCTTGTTCCCGAACTCGCCCGATCATGAAGCGCCCATGATAGAGCGCGTCGCGCCAGGATGCGGCAGGCGTGCCGCCGGTAGGCTGCCGTGCCTCGCACATCATCGATCGGGCGCGCCGCGGCGGCCACACGTTCGCCAAATTCCTCAACCGTCTGGGAGGAGACACCCGCGCGCGAGTCGTCCCAGGCACCGGCGCGCCCTAACGCGTCGGTAGCGAAGGCCTCGGCGTCGGAAGCGCGCAGAATCGTGGGCCCGACGGATCCCAACGCGGCACGGATCGCGCGGCCGTTTTCGTCGACGACCAGGCACAAACTCGCCAGCGCGATCACCATCGCGTTGCGGGTCCCGATCTTCGAGAACGAGGCAGGGCCGCGAACCGGTTTCCACCGCACACCGAGGATCAGCTCGTCGGGGGCCAGCACGGTTTTCTTGGGCCCCGTCATGAACTGATGCCAGGGCAGCGCACGCCTTCCGCCGCCGGCTCCGGTAAGCAGCACCTCGGCATCGTAGGCGGCCAGAACCGGCAGGGCGTCGCCGGCCGGAGAAGCCGTACCCAGGTTACCTCCGACCGTTCCCCGGTTCCGGATCTGCGGGGAGCCGACCGTGCGGGACGCTTGCACCAGCGGCACGAACCGCCCCAGGCCGGCGATGATGCGGCTGTACGTGACACCGGCGCCCAAGAAGACGGCACCGTCTTCGGTTCTCCAATCGCGGAGCTCGGACAAACGGGACACGTCGATGATAGCTTCCGGACGCTGCCGGTCGAAGTTCAGCTCGACCATCAGATCGGTCCCGCCGGCAATCGGCACCGCCTGGGGGGACGCGGCCTTCATCTCCACGGCCTCATCGAGCGTGCGAGGGAGCAGGATGTCCATGGGAGACCAATCGACTCAATCTACCCGATTACCTGCTTACATCCTGGCGGCACGATCCATGGCGATCGCCACGAGGTCGTGAATGGCCGAATCCAGTTCTTCGCGGCGGGTGCGGGTCAGCCGCCGCCTGAGGACGTCGAGGATCTCCCGGCGGGACCTGCGGTTCACGAACACGACAAAGCGGAACCCGAACCGCTGCTCGTAGGCTTCGTTGAGCCGGGCCAGCTCGTCGCCGACCGCCGGATCTTCGTCGATCCCCTGTTCCGACGCGGAGGCGGCCGACACACGCCGGGCCCCGATCCGCGGATGGACGTTGAGGGCTTCGACAACCTCGTCGTCGGGAAGCGATCGCAGCACATCCTCGGCCCGCTGGAGCGGATCGTCGAGGTCGGCCAGGCGCCTCACGAACCTGCTGTGCCCTTCAAACAGGGCGGCGAGGTCGTCCTCGGTCAGCTTCCTCGGTAGGTCGCGCATGCGTAGGGTGCGACGAGCAGCGGGATATGATACGCGCGCTGGGTGTCGGTCACCGAGAATTCCACTTCAAGCCGCGAGAAGAACGGCGAAGGAACAAAGAACACCATCCGGTAGGTGCCGGCGTCAACCGGTCCGCGAGCGAGATCGGCGATCCGGCCGTCCGCATCGGTCTGTTGGGCGGAGAGCAGCCGGCCCTCGAAGTGCAGCTCGACCCGCACGCCCCGCGCCGGAACACCGCGTTCCGTATCGAGGACGTGGGTAGAGATGCTCATTCCTTCAACTTGAAGATGGGCAGGATGCCCAGATGCTCGACGTCCGGACGATCGTCGCCTTCCAGCAGCAGGGCCGCCCGGACCGCGACCTGCCCGCCGGCCTGGCGGACCAGATCGGCCATTGCCTCCAGCGTTTCCCCGGTGCTGACGATATCGTCGACGACGCCGGTGCGCTTGCCGCGCAGTTTCATGGCGTCCCGCCCGTCCAGGTAGAGCTCCTGCTCGGTCTTCGCGGTGATCGGTTTGTAGCGGACGACCAGCGGGGACAGCATGAACGGCCGGATTTCCTTGCGGCAGACCACGTACGGCTTCAGGCCCAGGTACGTCGCGATGGCGTGGGTGAGGGGAATGCCCTTTGTCTCGGTGGTGACCAGGATGTCGCAGCCCTGCAGTTTTCCGGCGAGCTCGCGCGCGGCGCGGTCGATGACTTCGGTGTCGCCGAGGCTGTAGTAGTAGGCGATCCACGTATCCGGCGCAACCTGGATCAACGGCAGCGACCGCACCGTGCCGGCGATCTTCAAATCGTAATGCGTCTGCCCATTGAACGGAAGAGTGTGCGCCATGGTTTCGGCCTTTCTTGTTGTGCGGAGGAATCCCTTTCTGCGAGTAAAAACGTTCGCCCATGGAGCTTTCGCACTTCATCCGGATCGCCCGCGGGCATGAACCCGCCGATCTCCTGCTGACCAACGCCAGGATCGTCGACCTCTTCAACCAGGACGTCATCGAAGGCGAAGTCGCCGTGGCCGACGGCCGGATCGCCGGTACCGCGCCCTCGGGGAGCTATCAGGCGGTCGAGGTCCATGACCTGCGCGGGCGGTACGTCTGCCCCGGCTTCATCGACGGCCACGTGCACATCGAGAGTGCGATGGTCAACATCCCCGAGTTTGCCCACGCGGTGGTGCCGCGCGGCACGACGACGGTGATCGCCGATCCGCACGAGATGGCCAACGTGCTGGGGATGACCGGGTTCCGGTACATGTTCGAAGCCGCGAAGTACAATCCACTGTCCGTGTACCTCATGGCGTCGTCCTGTGTGCCGGCCGGGCCGTACGAGAGCTCGGGGGCCACGCTGGGGGCGACCGATCTGGCGGTGTTGATGCAGGATCGGTGGGTGCCCGGGCTGGCCGAAATGATGGATTACCCGGGTGTGCTCGACGGGAATCCCGACGTCCTGGCCAAGATCGCGGCCGCCGGAGGGCGGGTCATCGACGGACACGCGCCGGGGGTGCGGGGGATGGACCTCAACGCCTACGCCGGAGCGGGGATCATGTCCGACCATGAGTGCACGACCGTCGACGAAGCCCGTGAGAAACTGCGCGCCGGCATGTACGTGATGATCCGCGAGGCGTCGGGTGCGCGCAACCTGAAGGACCTGCTGCCGCTGGTCACACCCAAGAACGCCCGGCGCTGCTTCTTCGTCACCGACGATCGCAACCCGCTGGTGCTGCTCGAGGAGGGCCACATCGACTCAATGGTCCGCGACGCGATCGCCTGGGGCCTGGATCCGTTCCTGGCGCTGCAGTGCGCCTGCCTCAACGCGGCGGAGTGCTTCCGGCTGTTCGACCGCGGGGCGGTGGCGCCCGGACGGCGCGCCGACCTGATCACGTTCGACGACCTCCGCGCGCCCCGGCCGGCGCAGGTGTACCGCGGCGGACGGTTGGTGGCCGAGAACGGATCGCTCCTGCCCTATGCGCGGCCGGTCTCGCTGCCCGTGCTGCCGGTCTCGATGAACGTGCAGCGCACCGGGCTGCGTTTCGCCGTCCCCGCCACCGGCACGCGAATCCGCATCATCCAGGTCATCCCCGACCAGATCACCACCGAGGCCGCCGAGGACACGGCGAAGATCGCCGGCGGGGAAGCCGTCGCCGACGTTACGCGCGATCTCCTCAAGATCGCGGTGATCGAACGCCATACCGGCAGCGGCCGGGTCGGAGTCGGCTTCGTGCGCGGGTTCGGTCTCCGCCTCGGCGCGCTGGCCTCAACGGTGGCCCACGATGCCCACAACATCATCGTCGTGGGTGCGGACGACGAGTCGATGCGCGCAGCGGTCGAGGTGCTCATCGACATGAAGGGGGGGCAGGTCGCGGTCGCCGGTCGGGAAGTCGCGAAACTGCCGCTGCCGATCGCCGGACTGCTGTCGGATCGGCCCATCGCCGAGGTCGCCGAGTCGGTGCGCGGGCTCCTCCAGATGGCCCACCGCATGGGCAGCCGCCTGGCCGACCCCTTCATGACATTATCGTTCCTGGCGCTGTCGGTGATCCCCGCGCTGAAGATCACCGACCGCGGCGTGCTCGACGTGACCAAGTACGAGCTCGTGCCGCTCTTCTTGGACTGACCAACCCCAATCAGTCATTGCGAGCGAAGCGAAGCAATCTCGAGATTGCTTCGTCGCCTTCGGCTCCTCGCAATGACGGAGGTGCTCACTGATCGCAGGTGAGCCAGGCGCGGCGGGCGGCGGTGAGCCGCCGGATGGCGCCCGAACTGATCAGACCATCCAGCGCCGCCGGCTCGAACGGAAACCAGCGGCGGGCCTCGCGCTCCGGGACGACTACGGCCGATCTGAGCCCGGCCTCACACAACATCCGTAGCGCATCGTCGTAGTCGAGACGGCGGGTAGCCTTCCCGAAACGCGTCGCGAGCGGTGACGTCCTCCACGGCCGGACCAACGCCGTGTGGTAGCCGGCCTCGGTATGGAGTTGCGAACTGACCACCAACCACCGCTCCATCAGCTGCAGCCGGGCGTCGCGGCCGGCTCGCGGCGATGCCCTCCAGCGGTCCATCCGCACCTCGCCGGATGACTCCACCGCATCGAGTAGCGCCCGCGCCGGCGGGGGCAGGTCGCGCACCGCCGCGGCACGGCGGGCTGGGTCGCCGGCTATGCGCTGAACAGCCGGGCCAAGGGATACGTCGATCAGCGTCTCCTTCCCTTGGATCAGCGCTGCGGAAATGACGCCGCCGGCACGATGCACCCGGCGCATCAGCCGGTGGATGCGGAACACCTCCGGATCGGCCATCCAGCTGCCGCGGATCGGACGGCCCACGATGGCTTCGGCCAGCATCGGCAGGCTGGACCGGCCGGCGGCGAGCACGATCTTTCGCTCCCGAATGAACGCGGCCGCCGCGCGAACATCGCGGAGCGGCCGCGAAGGCTCCAGCCGATGAAGGCGCGATTGGAGGCCCCGAAGTTCTTCAATCAACATCTTGGACCTTGCGTGCATCAATACGCCCTCGCCCAGTACATCCACACCTTCGCCGGCTTCCCGCAAACCACGCAGGCCTCTGCGGATGGTCGTTCGTCGAGCGGAATCACGCGCGGCGAGGCCCCGGTTTTGTCTCGGAGTGTGTCCTCGCACTCCTGACTCTCGCACCAACCCACCTTGACGAATCCCTGGCGCGCCTGCAGATCCCGCACTGCGTCGTCCAGGGTCGCGGCCGTGCTGGTGTGGCTATCCAGAAAGATCTTGCCGCGATCGTAGAGTTCCTGCTGGATCTCGTTCAGCGCCGTAGCGATCGCCTCGGTCGCCGCGTGGAGGGCTACGGTATCTTTGGTCTTTCCGGTCCGCCTGACCAGGACCACCTGGCCACGGGCGATGTCTCGCGGGCCGATCTCTACTCTGACCGGGACGCCTCGCAACTCCCACTCATTGAATTTCCAGCCCGGCGTGTAGGCATCGCGGTCGTCGAGCTTGACGCGGAAACGCGTACGCAGCGTTTCCGCCAAGCCCTGCGCGGCGGCGATGACGGTGGCGTCATCTTTCCCGAGGATCGGCACGATCACGACTTCGTACGGTGCCATCTTCGGCGGCAGCACGAGGCCGCGGTCGTCGCCGTGGGCCATGATCAGCGTGCCGATCAACCGCGTGCTGACCGCCCACGAGGTCGACCAGATGAACTTCTCTTGATTGTCGCTGTCCAGAAACTTCACGTTGAACGCCTTAGCGAAATTCTGTCCCAGAAAATGGGACGTGCCGGCCTGAATGGCTTGGCCGTCCGGCATCAGCGCCTCAAGCGTGTAGGTGTTGTCGGCCCCGGCGAAGCGTTCACTCGGCGGTTTCGTCCCGACCAGAACCGGAATGGCAAGCACTTCCTCCAAGAGCTGCCTGTAGATCCCCAAGATCAACCGGCACTCCGCGTCGGCATCGTCCGCGGTGCGGTGCGCGGTATGCCCCTCGTGCCACAGGAACTCCGTGGTGCGCAGGAAGAGCCGCGTCGACTTCTCCCACCGGACGACGCTGTTCCACTGCAGCAGCAGCAGAGGCAGGTCGCGGTAGGATTGGATCCATTTCGCGTACATCGGCAGGATGATGGCCTCCGACGTCGGGCGCACCGCCAGGCGCTCGGCGAGCTCCTCGTCGCCTCCGTGGGTCACCCATGCCACCTGCGGTGCGAAGCCTTCCACGTGCTCGGCTTCTTTCTGCAGGAGGCTCTCCGGGACGAGCAGCGGGAAGTAGGCGCTCATGTGGCCCGTGTCTTTGAACCGGCGGTCCAGCCAGCTCTGGATGGCTTCCCAGAGTGCGTAGCCGTACGGACGGATCGCCATGAACCCGCGGACCGGCGAGTAATCCGCCAGCTCCGCCTTCAACGCCACGGCGGTGTACCACTCGCTCATGTTGGCGGCCTTCTTTGGAATCTCTTTGACCGCTTCGCGCTCCACTGCCATCGCGAGACCTCCCTTGGAAAACAAAAATGCCCCGTCCGCAAGGGACGGGACACACCCGTGGTACCACCCTCATTCCGACCCTAACTACAGTTGGAAGTTGGAGGTTGAAAGTTGGGTCGGCGCTCTTCCGCGTTATCGGTGCGGATTCCGAACCGTTTCACCAGCGGTCGCTTCCAACTTTCAACTTCCAGCTTCCAACTGGCTTAGCGGCGGCTCAGGGTTGGGGTCCCGTCATCGCCATATGTGCAGGCGATTGTATCACGTCGGGCGAGCGCCATTCAAGCCCAGCTGGCCGATGAGTTTGCGCGCGGGGGCGAAGGTGTGGTTGATGGCGCGAACGCGTCCGTGGCGATCGATCACCACCGTGCTGGGCACACCGAGGATGCCGAACCGCTGCGCGAGGGCCGGGTCGAGCGTCGCATCGATCTCCCGCACGTCGACGTCATCGGCGTGCTGCTGATGGACGCGTTCCAGCGCCGGCCGCTGCGCCGCCCGGCACGGCGCGCAATCCGGCGTGGTGAAGGCGATGACCAGCGCGCGGCTGCCGCGCGGAGACGCGAGCAGGTCGGCGGCATTCGCCACGCGGAAACGCCGCGTCCACCACGCCAGCGCGGCCCAGACGCCGACCGCGGCCGCCGCGAGCGCCACGAGCACGATCAGACGGACCTCCGGCATCAGGCCGCGCGCCTGATCAGGCCGTACCGGCGGAGCTGAAAGTACACGAAGCAGCCCGCACAGAAATTGAGCAGCACGTTCAGCATCGCCAGCGCCGCCACGATCAGCGTGAGCGTCCACCCCAGCGCCCCCGCTCCTGCGGCGAGCGAAATCCATGCTGCGCCGAGGAATCCTGCGCCCACACCCTGGGCGAACCGGTGGGGTGCCGGATCATCGTCGAGGACATTCGGCCGCAGGAGGCCTGACGGCAAGGCCGCGTAGCGGTAGACCAGGCGGAACACTCCCCACGCCGGCACGGCCGTGCTGATCGCCATGACGGCGGCCAGGACGCCGATCAGCCAGACCGCATCGGTGACGAACGCCGCCAGCGCCAGTACAGTGAGACTCACCTGGGAAAACTTGATCGCGTTGTGATCCACCCTCATGCACACCACCCCCTCCACAATGATCGGGAACACCGCACTAATCGCGCGGCGGTGACGACAGCGGAGGACAGGTTATGTGCCTGCGGGGATCAGGTGGGGCGAGACGGCGAAGGCACATCCTGCCTCCGCCGAGGACAGATGCATTGCCGGGGCATGTACGCGAGAGTTGGCATCGGATTCCTGACCTTGTAACTCAACATTACGGGCGCGGGGCGGGTGGTGTCAAGCGCGTGATCAGGGCTTGCGTGTCGGCTCATCCCTGCGCTCGCGGCCCCCACGACGCCACCGGCCCTTCCGCGGAGGCCGCTCACCATCGCGTGAGGGACCGCCCCGCAGGTCCTCGTCGAGATCCGCTCCGCTCGCGCGGCGCCGGATCGTGAGCGCAAATGCCAGCGCGCGAATAACCGCCACGCTGCCGCCCAGCAGCCAGGACAGCGGCTTCAGCGCGTAAATGAAAACGAGATCGATGTAGCCGAGCACGCGCCGGAACCAGCGGAACCGGCGGCCGAACCGCTGCACGGCCTTGCTGCGCCCCCACAGCAGCGTCACCCCCAGCGTACCCAGCGAGACGGCGAACTTCTGCAGATCGGTGGGGTGGATGCCGAGGAAGTCTTCCATCAGCAGCATGACCCCGATGTTGAATACCAGCAGGTAGGCCGCGGCCTCGAGCTCGGGGTAGCGCTCGATGAGGTAGACGAAGATCCCCGCCGCAAACCGCATCGTGATGATACCCAGGAAGACGCCGGCCATCACCACCCAGAGTTCTCGGGACAGGGCAACTGCCGCGACGACGTTGTCGAGACTGAAGGCCAGATCTGCCAGCTCGACGGCGAGGACCACGCTCCAGAATGACCGGCCCACCTTGGCCACCGGTTCGCCGGCGGCTTCCTGCGCGGCGGCCCGCGCCTCGGCGGGGGTCTGCCCGAGGTGATCGGCGGCCAGCTTGATCAAGTAGAGACCGCCCAGCAGCAGCAGCCATTTGTTCTGGATAACCCACGAGGCGATAAACAGCATGATGCCGCGGCCCAGGTACGCGCCGAAGAGGCCGACCTTGAGCGCGGCCAGGCGCTGGCCTCCCAGCAGGCGGTGGATCGGCCGCTGCAGACGCCGCAGCGCGGGCGGCCAGGGGATCGTGTCCTTCTGGGGGAGATGCGCGACCATCGCCCCCAGCACGGCGGCATTGTCGATGGAGAGGATGCCTTCCAGGTAGATCAGCTGGAGGACGATGAAGAGGACGCTCAGATCCCAGTTCGGCATCGTGCCGTCATTGTACCGAGTGGGACGCAGCCCGCGCTAGTTATTCTGGAACGTCCGCGGCTTCCATCAGGGGAGTGCGCGGCGGGCGCCGGCGCTGCCGGTAGCTGCGGATGGCGGGCAGGGCGAACAACACCGCGGTCGCAATCACGAAGATCAACGAGATGGGCCGGGTGATGAAGATCGCCGGACTGCCGTCACCGATGATCAGGCTCTGGCGTAAGGCCTGCTCGGTCATGTCGCCGAGCACGAGGGCGACGACCAGCGGCGCGAGCGGATAGTTCAGCTTCTTGAAGATGTAGCCGACGACACCGGACCCGAGCATCAACCAGAGGTCCAGCAGCTGATTGTTGGTGGCGTACGCGCCGATGCTGGACAGGATCACGATGAGGGGAGCGAGGATTCCGAACGGGACCCGGTTGATCGCCGCAAAGACCGGCACCAGCGTGAGCACCAGGATCACGCCGATGACGTTGGCGATGTACATCGAGCCGATCAGTCCCCACACGAAGTCCCTGTTGGCGGTGAACAGCAGCGGTCCCGGGTTCAATCCCCAGATGAAGAAGCCGGCCAGCATCACCGCGGCGGTGGGCGATCCGGGAATACCGAGAGTCACCATCGGCAGGAGCGCGCCGATTCCCGCCGAGTGCGCGGCGGTCTCCGGGGCGATGACGCCTTCCACGTCGCCCTTGCCGAACCGTTCGGGATGCTTGCTGAACTGCTTCGCCAGGCCGTAGCTCATGAAGGACGCCGGGGTGGCTCCGGTACCCGGCAGAACCCCGATCCAGAATCCCAAGATCGTCGCCCGAATGATGGTCGCAGTGTAACGTGGGAACAGCTTCCAGGTCTCCCACACGTCGCGGAAGTTGATCCGCGCCCGGATGCCCTCCAACCGCAGCCCTTCTTCCACGGTCAGGAAAATTTCACCCAGCCCGAAAAGACCAATCGCAATGACGATAAAGTTGACGCCGCTCTGCAACTGCACGAAGCCAAAGGTCAGCCGGGGTGCGCCGCTGACGATGTCGAAGCCGATCGTCGCCAGCAACAGCCCCAGCAGGGTCATCAGGATCGTCTTCGCTGGCTTGCCCCCACCCAGCCCCGTGAACGTCGAAAACGCGAGCAACAGGACGGCGAAGTTCTCCGGCGGGCCGAACCGCAGCGCCAGTTCAGCCAGCGGCGGGGCGAAGAACGTGAACAGGATGATCGAGACAAACGCGCCGACGAACGAGGAGGTGAACGCGGCGGTCAAGGCAATGCCGGGTTTGCCCTGCTTGGCCAGCGGGTAGCCGTCGAACGTCGTCGCCACGGACCAGGGCTCGCCGGGAATGTTGAAGAGGATCGATGTGATCGCGCCCCCGAAGAGGGCCCCCCAGTATACCGAGGCCAGCAGGATAATTGCCGACGCGGGCTGCAGCTTGAAGGTCAGTGGCAGCAGGAGGGCCACCCCGTTGGTTCCCCCCAAACCGGGCAGCACACCGATCGCGGTGCCCAGGATCAGCCCGATGATCGCAATCGTGATGTTCTCCGGCGTCAGCGCGACGCTGAAACCGAAGAGCAGGTCGTTGAACACCGAGAGCAGCGGGATCGACAGCAGCGGCATCGGCTATTTCCCGTAGAGGAGGTACTCGAGCAGCACGCCTTTCGGCAGCGGCAGTAGAAACCACTTTTCGAAAATGAAAAACAGCACCAGGGGCACCAGGACGCTGACCAGCAGGATCGGAATCCAGCGGAAGCGGCCCACAAACCACATGTACCCGGCCAGGTACAGCCCACCGCCGATGTAGATCCCGAGATAGCCGATCGCCGCGATGATCGCCACCATCGGGAGAAACGCGATCAGCAGCGGTCTCCACGCGTGCGCCGGGATGAAGACCTCGTCGTCCTGCTCCGTCCTTGGTGCCATCAGCGTCTGCGTCAGGATGACGGCGCCGCTCAACGTCACCGCGATCGAAAGCCAGAACGGAAAGAAGCCAGAACCCGGGCCGCTGGGTGTCCAGCCCACAGGCAGTTTTAGCGCCTGGCGGATCATCAGCAGCCCGAACAGCACGAAGACAGCCGCCACCGCGGTCTCAGTCCTGCGCACGGTTCACCTCAAACTATGGGAACGGCGAACAGCGAACTGGGAACCCGTCCTCCATTTCCGTTCGCCATTCGCCGTTACCCGATTCGCTGTTTGCGCTACTTGATCCAGCCCGCCTTCACCATCAGCGCCTTGACGTTTGCATCCTTCTGTTCCAGCCATTTCACGAAGTCGGTGCCGGTGAGGAAGGCCCTGTCGAACCCGCCGGTCTGGATGAACTGCGCCATGTCAGGCGTATCGAGGAGTTGGCGGAAGAGCGTCACGTACCACGAGGCGGCCGCGGTCGGCATGTTCGGCGGACCGAAGATGCCGCGCAGCATCTGATACTCGATGTTCGTGCCCAGCTCTCTCATCGTCGGGACTTGATCCCACGGCTTCGCCTGAACGCGCCTGGAGGCAAAGATCGCCAGCGGGCGCAGCCGGCCGCCTTCCCACTGCCCGATCGCCTCGATCGGATTGTTCACGGTAAAATCGACCTGTTTGCCGACCAGCGCGGCGGCCACCGCGCCTCCGCCGGCGAACGGCACGTAGGCGAACTTGACGCCCCAGGTCTGCTCCACCAGCACCATGATGATCTCGTCTTCCTGCCGCGAGCCGGTGCCGGCCATCTTGAAGGTGCCGGCCGGGGCGGCCTTCACGGCCCTCTCGAAATCGCCGAGCGTTTTGTACGGCGAGTCGGCGTGCACCCAGAGGATGAAGTTGTCCAGCAGCAGCCGGGCGATCGGCGTCATGTCGCGCCAGTCAAACCGGGTGCCGTCGGGCATCTTGATTTCCTGGTTCAGCGGCGTGAAGAACAAACTATCCAGGGTGATGAGGATCTGGTTGGATTCTCCGGCTTTGTCGATCATGTACTGGAACGCCTGCGCGCCCGCTCCCGCGGAGCGGTTCACGGGGATGAAGGGTTGGGGAGACAGGTTGTACTTGGCAATCAGCGGCGCCATGAACCGCGCCTGCTGGTCGGCGCCGCCGCCGGTGCCGGCCGGGATCGTCCATTCGATCGGCCGGTTGGGAACAAAGGTCGCCGGCGCGCCGGCAACCGGGACCGTCGCGACGAGCAGCGTGACTGCGACCGCCGCGATCAGGATGTTACGCACTGCCTGCCATCTCGCCATACCGCACCCCCGTGAGATTGAACTGACTGCAAAAGGTTCGGGCCTGCTCCAGTCACCGTGTGCGCTGGACAGGCCCGAGTCGCATCGTCTGCGATCTCCCCCCCTAGCTATGCCGGAGGGGAATCATGCTCGAGTTCTTTATGAAAAGGGATCACGCCGGGGATCAGCCATTTGTCCCACATCTGGTCGATCTTGTCCTGGAAGTAGTCGATGTCGTCATCGGTGAAGTGCGCGAACCGCCCCTGCTTGAGCAGGTAATCCCGCACCGGCTTCCGCCGGGCGCGCTTCTCGGCCATCTGCTTCGTACGGCCGTAGAGCTTCAGCACGCTGTTCTCCACTTCGTACAACGGCCAGATCCCCGTGTTCACCGCGATCTCGCCGAGCTCGTGCGAGAGCATCGGGTCGTAGTCCCACCCCTTGGGGCAGGGATCGAGGGAGTGGATGAACGTGGGCCCGCCGATGGTCAGCGCCTTGCGCACCCGGTTCATCATCTCCACCGCGTACGACGCGCAGACGGTGCCGACGTACCGACACTCCGGATGGCCCGCGGCCAGCATCCCCGCAACGTTCTTCTTCCAGCGGGTGTGCAGGAGCCGCTTGGCTTTGCCGGGCGGGCTGAATGTCGTGTGCGCGCCGTACGGGGTCAGCCCGGAGAGCTGGATGTCGGTGTTGGCGTACGACTCGTTGTCGTAGAGCAGGATCAGGAAGTTGTACTCGGGATGGGTGAGCGCCGCGGAGATCGCCGACAGGCCCATATCCGCGCCGCCGCCGTCGCCACAGAACGCGATGACGTTGATCGGCTCTTCCTTGATCTTGCCTTTGCGCATCAGGGCCCGCAGGGCGGCCGCCGTCCCCATCCCCGCCGATCCGCTGCTCCCGAGCTGCGTGTGCATCCAGGGCACGACCCAGGAGGTGCTGTAGTAGGTCGTGTTCGCCACGTACATGCAGCCCGTGCTGCCGAGCACGATCGTGCGCTGGCCCGCGGCCTTGACCATCAGCTTCATGACCAGCGCCGACTCGCAGCCCTGGCACGTGCGGTGGCCGGACGTGAAGAATTCTTCCAGCGGGACTTTCTTGACCCCCTTGAAGGGATCCAGCTGCTGTGTCGGCAGGGTCTCTACCGCGTCCGCCATGACCGTGTCCTCCGCTTGAGTATTCCCAACCCTGATACCTACTCCTTGCGCGTCACGCCTGCGTATCTCAGGTCTACTCGCGTACGCCGATCCACGTCGTCTGCGGCTGCGGCTGTCCGGACGCGGCGGCAAGCAGCATATCGCTCATCCGCTTCACGTCCGGCACCGTCACTTCACGGCCGCCCAGGCCGCAGATGAATCCCAGTACCGGCGGACGCTGTGGGGCGGGATACAGCGCGCCGCGCGTTTCGGTCGCCAGGACGCCGCTGAAGTACGGTGAGCCAAACGAGTAGTCGCGATCGATTACTCCGACCGCCTTGTATCGCCCCAGGGTCGCCGCCAGTTGTTCAGCGGGGAACGGCCGGAACCAGCGCAGCCGCACGAAGCCGACTCTCTTCCCTTCCTTCCGCATCTGCCGGATGGCAACTTTGACCGGGATCGAGAGCGTGCCCATACCCATCAGCACCACCTCGGCGTCCTCGGTCATGTACT
>JBIOXT010000284.1:0-7233 GCA_044869795.1 bacterium
GTGCCGCTGATCCGGCACGCCGCGACCGTGGCCGCCGAAGCGGGTTGCGAGGAAGTTGTCGTCGTCATCGGCGCGCACGACGAGGTGTACGCGCCCCTGTTGTCCGGCACCGGCGCGCGCACTGTCATCAACGAGCACCCTGAGACGGGGATGGGTAGCTCGATTCAAGTGGGAATCGAAGCCGTCTCCGAGGACACCCAGGCTGCGGTGGTCATGCTCGCGGATCAGCCGTTCGTCGACGCCCCGATCATCCGGCGGTTGATCGAGGTCTATCGGACGAGCGGGATGCGGATCGTCACCTGCCTGTATGGGAACGTGCGCGGCGCGCCGACATTGTTCGATCGGGCACTGTTTCTAGAACTGCTGCTGCTGCAGGGGGATCAGGGTGCACGCACCGTGGTCCAAACGTATCCCCGTCACGTGGCGACGGTCGAAATCGCCGAGGCGGCCGCCCGCGATATCGATACCCCCGAAGATGTCGGCTTGCTTGACTGAAGGTGAAATTTCAACTTCCAACTTCCGGGCTTCCAACTAGGGAGGGGGCAGCACCAGCAAGACGCTGCCGACCGGGCGCTCACCGGTTTCGTCGGACGGCAGGTTGATCACGCGGCCCTGGATCACCATCGCCGTCGACCCGCCGCCGTCGAGATTGAGCGCCTCGACGGCTCCACGGCTCCGCAACTCCATCGCCAGCTCGAACAGCGTCATCCCCAGACTGTGATACGGGCTGCGCCCATCAACCACAAACAGAATCACGCGGCCGTCGGCCAGGATCCCGATCGCGGTGCGCGGATGCCGGCGGTCGGTGAACGACCGGGGAAACCCTTCCCCCGCCGCCAGTTGGGCCCCCGCGAGCAGGCGGGGGCCCCCGCCGATCGCAGAGATCACCCGGTCCCACCGCGGGTCCCTGGACACAGGAATCAACCGGGCCTCCACGCTGACCGCCGTCCCGACTCCCAGGTGCTGGACGATCCACTGCCGGGCCCGTCCATGGCCTGAGAGCACCACCCCATCGCGGGGGATCGCCATGTTGCCCTGACCGTCCGCGATGGCAACGACGACGCCGCCGGCAACCGCTGCTTCCGCGCCGAATTGATTGGTCCGAGTAGCGGCGTCGAAGGCCGGCTGATAGAGGACCAGTTCGTCTGCCCCGCGGGCGCGGTCGACGCCGTTGATCGGAATCGTGGCATCGGCGGTCGCAGCGGTGCCCGCAAACCGCACGATGTCGAACAGCACCGACCGGTCGTCGGTGATCCCCGCACACGTGCGCTCAGGATTCGGCTGGCTGATGACCGTGCCGGCGATCATCAGACAGCCCAGCGGTGCGCCGCTGGAGGCAAAGAAGTCCCCGTTGATCGCGGCCAGGGCCCCCGTCCGGCGGGCGATATCGCTGGTCTTGTGCCGGACGATCCGCAGCCCGTCGCCGACGGCCGGCTGCAGGACCGCCGTTTTGGGGTCCACGACGATCATGGCCGTCCAGAACGGTGCCGGGAGGACCTCAAAATTCGGCACCGTCGGCACCAGCACCGTGGGGTAGCCTTCCTGGGCGAGCTGGTCTTTGATCAGGTCCGCTTCCGCCGGGGACGTGAAGTTCCCCACCCGCACCTTGTAGAAGCCGTCCTCCGGGTCGATCGAGGTGGGCAGGCCGCGGGCTCGCATCGTTGCGGCCAGCCGTTGGGTGTTGTCTTCTTGGAGGAAGGCGCCGACTTGTATCCGCAGTACCGGCAGCATGCGGAGCAGGCCGCGCTTTTCCGTCATGACGTCGATCCCCGCCGCAGCCGGAATGCTGTCGCGCAGCGTTGCGCCCCCCTCGACCGCTTGGAGGTAGCCCCAGATCAGCGACGCGGCTTCCCCGCGCGTCATCGCCGCCAGTGGGCGCAGCGAGCCCGCCGCGGGCTCGCGCAGCGGCGACGGTTGTGTGTAGGTGAGGACGGCGACCGCGCCGCGGAACGCAGGCGACAGGGCGCCGATGTCGTCGTACGGAAGCGGCCGGTCGCTCATCGCGGCCGCCTCGAACGTGTCGCCCATTGCGGCGACGACGACCGCGATCGCATCGCTGCGTCGGATGGGAAGGGCAGGCAGGAACGCCGGGGCGCGCGATATGAGGCGATAGGCAACTGCCGCCTCGACATACGGCGCAAGCGGATGTGTCGCCGGGACATCGGCAAAGGTCGGTGCGCGTCCTGTGGTGCGCGGGAGTCCGGCCGCGATCACGATCCACTTGATGAAGTCACCGCGGGCGATCTCCGCATTCGGTCGGAACGTTAGATCGGGGAAGACGTCGGCGATGTTGCGCCGGAGCAGTGCGACGATGCTGCCCTCTGCCCAATGTCCTGCGATGTCCGATGGCGCCGGTTGAGCAAAGGCGAGAGGGACGGCAACGACGGCGACGACGAGCAGGGTGGCAAGGACGAGGCGCATCAGAGATCTTTTTTCCTCCCACGACCCTCGGCTATCGCTGCCCCCGGCCGGTCCCACCACTAAACATTGTGTCCACCGGCAGGAGGGAATCTAGATGTTGTGGCGAACTAATGTCCCCCGACGGTGAGCAACCGTCTAGACTGCGCGGATGCGCACGGGAGGGGGTTCATAGGCCATGGCAAAGAAGAAGGCAAAGGCCAAGAAGAAGAAGTAACACTGGCGCGGAATCTCACGCGTCGAAAACAAGAGACGGTGCATGTGACCGCCTCTTGTTTTCATTTCGCCTTGGCAAATTGAAACCGGAAGTAATACTCGTGGACCTCGCCGGCTGTTTGGTACCGCAGCTCACTGATCAACCGCAGCCGCCGGTCTCCGATCGGATCCGCGAAGAGCCGGGGCGCGTCCGGCTCCGCGCCCAACCGCAGTGCGGTCGTGACGAAGAGCTCGTCGATAAGATCGTGGGCGGCCAGCGTCACGTTG
Source organism: bacterium (assembly GCA_044869795.1). Lineage (GTDB taxonomy): Bacteria > Sysuimicrobiota > Sysuimicrobiia > Sysuimicrobiales > Kaftiobacteriaceae > DASXUC01. The sequence continues at coordinate 2,902 of JBIOXT010000284.1, forward strand.
AAGTGCGGGCCGCCTTCGCAGAGCACGCGCCGCACCTGCCGCGTCTCGCCAAGGTGGCGCATCAAGGCGGCGATGTCGACGCGGTCGTGCTCGTCGGAGCGGACCTGTTCCACGGTCACACCCGCCTTGCGGACCCGCGCCAGATTCGCCGCGCTGGCGTGGTCGGTCGTGATCACCAGCTTGTCGAAGTCCGTGCGCGTAAAGAACTGCTTGGCGAACACCGCATCGGGGAAGTTGCAGTCGGTGGACGCAACCACGGCAAGGGGATTCGCGGGGCGGCCCGCGGCGACGCGGCGCTGCTGGAGGTACCGATGGGTGGTGACGATGACGTCGTCGAGCTCGAGCGTGCCGGATCCGTACAACACGGCATCGGCGTGGACCCGCAGCTGCCTGAACAGATGGTGGTCGACGTCGCTGCCGATCGTGAACGCTTTGCCCCCGATGACCGTTTCGCCGTCAAACGTCTGCACCATGTTCAGGTAGCAAAATGGCCGGTTTCCAGAGCCTTCGGGCAGGCGGAGATCGGCGTATGCTTCCCGCAGCCGGATCTGGCGCGGATAAGGCTCTGAGGCGTGAAAGGCCAGATCGACGTACTCAGGAAGCCTTGAACCACCCGCTGCGCTCGAGTTCATGGCAGGCGCCGGCACCCGCGGGGCTATTCGCTGCCGAGTTCCAGCGTCCGCACGCCGCGCAGGTCGAGTCGGTAGGATTCCGGCACGGTCCCGATCTTGATCTGGACGTCGCCGCAGCTCGGACAGCGCAGGACGACCCCCATGCCGTGCATGTAGACGATCAGCCGGCCCACGGCGTGGTGGTCCCCGCACGATGCACAGATCGTCCAGCTCACCGTCATCTCCACGCCGAAGATATCGGCCAGCACGCCGGCCGCCGCGTTCCCGTCGAGCCGCAGATCGTCCGTGCCGGTCATGATGGTCCTCCCGTCGGGCCAAACCGCTCGGTCTTGATCCGCGCGGGATCGTATCCCAGGGCTGACAGCAAGGTGGCTACGTTCTCCACCAGCCGCGTGGGGCCGCAGATGAACGCCAGTGGACTGGCGCCGGCCGGCCACGCCACTTCCTCGAGGATCTGCCGATCGATGCGGCGCCGCAACCCGGTCCAGCCCTCCGGCTGCTGACGTGTCAACGTGTGGATCACGCGCAGCGAGGCATCGCCGCCGGCCAGACGGTCGAGCTCCTCGCGATAGATGACGTCCTCGAAGCTGCGCGACGAAAACAGCAGGCGCGCCGGCACGCTGGAGCGCGCCGCGGCTCGATGCCGGATCATCGCCATCAGCGGAACCACGCCCGACCCGCCGGCCACCAGCAGCAGCGGCCCGCCGTCATCGACGGTCCAGGTGAAGTACCCGCCGATCGGGCCGCGGAGTTCCAGCCGGTCGCCCTCACGCAATTCATCGACGAGGTATGGGGACACCTCGCCGTCTTCGAGACGCTCGATCGTCAGCATGAGGTGAGGATCCTCGGGCGCCGACGCGATCGAGTAACTGCGCTGCGCCTGATACCCATCGTCGGCGGTCAGCCGCACGTCGACGTGCTGGCCGGCGTGGTGCCGCTCCCACTCCGGGACCGACAGCACCAGACTGCGCACGGTCGGCGTTTCGTTGATCCCGCCGACGACTTCGGCGAGGCGCCAGGTCAGTCGCCCCAATAGCGCTCCTCGCGCCAGGGATCGCCGCGGTTGTGATAACCGGCCGTCTCCCAGAAGCCGGGTTCATCCTGGTCGATGATCTCCAGCCGGCGCACCCACTTCGCGCTCTTCCAGAAGTACAGGTGCGGGACGAGCAGCCGCGCCGGACCGCCGTGCTCCGGTTCGAGCGGTTCGTCGTTGTAGCGATAAGCGATCCATGCTTTGCCGCCGGTGACGTCTTCCAGCGGGAGATTCGTCGTGTAGCCGCCGTCGCAGTGCGCGACGACGAAGCTCCCTAACGGCTCCGCGGGTTCGACCAGCGTGTCCACGGACACGCCCTCCCACTTCGTGTCGAGCTTGGACCACTTCGTGACACAGTGGATGTCGGCGGTGATGTCCTCGCGCGGGAGGTTGTAGAACTCTTCCCAGCTCCAGCGCTGCGGCGACGCGACATGACCATCGACGACCATGTTCCACTTCTCCAGCGGGGTGTGCGGCGTGGGACCCGCCGACAGCACCGGGAAGTCCGGGACGACGTGTTGACCGGGTGGCACGCGCGACGCGTCGGTTGCGGTCGTGCGGCGGCCCTTGAACCCGCGCGAGATGAATCGAGCGGTCATGAGTGCCGAGGTTCTTTGCGAGGATAATCCTTCCTGCCCGTGATGATACACAGGGCACGCGGCGGGCGTGCGTTGACGCTGAAGAAACTCGAACGGTATAATGATGTCTGCCGCGGGGGCGTGGTGTAGCCTGGTTTAACACACCTGCCTGTCACGCAGGAGATCGCGGGTTCAAATCCCGTCGCTCCCGCCATGCACCAGTCGCTGCGCTCCGGTGCATGGCAAGCCATGCCGGTGACCACCCATGGGGTTCTTAGATTTCCTGACCTCCACGAAGCGTCCGGCGCCGGGAACGCCCGTCCTGTCCCGCGACGAAGTCTTGAGTCGCATCAAGGCCCTCAACCGGCCCACCGCACCATATCAAATCACCGAAACCACCGACGAGGGAGCGGATCTGATCGCCGAGTGGAGGATCGTCGATGCGCAGTGGTATGCGATCTTCGCCGAGGCCGGCGTCTCCAAGGTGTTTCGCATCTATCTGAAACTCGATGAGGCCAACCACGAAGTCCGCGCCTCGGATCGCGAGTATTCCGTGGAATGGGCGGCGGGCGTGCCGAAGCTGAAGATCGCTGCCAGCGCCTTCCGAGGGCAGAAGCAATCGATTGAGTTCGGCAAAGCATACGCCTTTACTGAGAAACTCACCATCGATCAGATCTACCAGTATCGGTTTGACACCAGCGAGATCAAGGGGCCGATCCAGGACGCCGTCACCGGCGCCGGCTGGACGTACAAGGGTGTGGCGTTCGGCAAACTCTGATTCTGGTCGGGTTGCCTGTGCGCCTGAGGAAATGCTATCATCCCTTTTGTTTCCGCCTTATCGTGTGCCGGGGTAGCTCAGTTGGTAGAGCGGCGGCCTGAAGAGCCGCGCGTGGGCGGTTCGATTCCGTCCCCCGGCACCATCTGATCCAGACTTCTCGCCCTCACGCAGGGGCCAACGTGGGAGGGCCAAATTCCACTGTGATGGCCCGGGTCGCTCGTCACGGCAGTTGGGCATCGCCGATCACGGCAGACGTGGTTGCCGCCGACGCCGTCGTGCTCTCCGAGATTGCAGTGGAGGGCGCCGACCTGTACTGGACTGAGCTCCGCCCCCGCGAAGGCGGCCGCAAAGTGCTCCTCCGGCGCGGGAGCGACGGCTACCCCATCGAACTCACGCCGCCGAGGTTCAACGCGCGGACCCGCGTCCACGAGTACGGCGGCGGAGACTTTACCGTCTTCACTCGCTCCGTATTCTTTGCGAACTTCGACGATCAGCGGCTGTACCGTGTCGATCCAGGTACGTCGCCCGAAGCGGTGACTCCGCCCGGGCCGTACCGCTACGCGGATGGGGTCGCCGACGCAGCACGCCGGCGCATCATCTGTGTGTTCGAAGATCACACCCCGGGCGAGCGGTACCCCCGCAACGCCCTCGCCGCCGTACCGATGGGCGGTGGTCCTGCGCGGGTGCTGGTCGAGGGCTCCGATTTCTACTGTTCGCCGCGGCTCAGTCCCGACGGGACGCGCTTAGCTTGGCTGAGTTGGGATCAACCGAACATGCCCTGGGACGGTACGGAACTGTGGATAGCCGCGGTGGAGCCTGACGGATCGGTGGTCCGACCATTGCGGGTGGCGGGAGGAAGCGAGGAGTCAATCTTTCAACCCGAGTGGTCGCCGGATGGCCAACTGTATTTCGTCTCGGACCGGACGGAGTGGTGGAACTTGTACCGCTGGGATGAAGTGCGGCAGGCCGCAGTCGCATTGGCGCCGATGCAGGCAGAGTTCGGCCGCCCGCAGTGGTCTCTTCGCTCGCCGACCTATGGGTTTCTTGGCGCGCAGACCATCATCTGCGTGTATGCGGCGCGTGGTGTACGAACACTCGCGTTGTTGCACCTGGAGACGGGCCGGCTCGAGGCGCTGGACTTGCCATATACCGACTTCGCCCAGATCACGCCGGCCCGGCGGGGTGTCTACTTCATCGCGGCCTCCCCCACGGCTCCTGCGGCATTACTGCACGTGGACGTCACCACTCGGGAGACAGCCATCATCCGCACCGCGTCGGCGGCAGCTGTCGACGCGGGATACCTCTCGCTGC
>JBIOXT010000285.1:0-2230 GCA_044869795.1 bacterium
GCAGATGAGCTAGGCGTGGCTATCAACTTGGTACGGGGGTCAGATGGACGCGCAGGAACTTCGTTACCGCGTCGGCCAGCACCGCGCGATCCCGATCTAATGTGGCCACGTGTCCCGAGCGCTGCAGCCAGAGCATGGTTGCAGGCGCCCCGGCGGCCAGCCGCAGGATTTCCTGGGCACTGTCGCGTGGAATGATCCAATCCCGACGCCCCTGTACCACCAGCAGCGGCACGCGCACCTGCGACAGCGCGCGACGGGTCTCGGCCAGGAGCAACTCCAGCTGCCCTGCGGCCACCAGCGGAATTCGCGAGTACGGGGACCAATACGGGCGGACATCCGGATCGCGCGGCACCAGTCGGACCAGCACCGGCACGACAGGCACGACCTTCGACGCCACCCGCGTCGCGGACGCCAGCAGCGGCCGGACCCGCAGCGGCGCCGAGATCGTCACGACCGCGGCGGGAGGATCTGTGGCGGCGACGTAGAGGGCTAGCGCGCCCCCCATCGATAAGCCGACGAGGGCGACCCGGCGGCACCGCTGTCGGAGGTCCCGGTAGGCCTCGCGCGCCGACGCCACCCACTCCTGCCAAGTGACACGGGCGAGATCATCTGGGGACGTTCCGTGCCCGGCCAGCCGGGCGACCGAAGTCTCCCATCCCGCCCCCGCAAGCGCGTCGGCCAGCGGAGTCATCTCTAGTGGCGAGCCTGAGAACCCGTGCAGCAGCAAGACGCCAGACCGCTCCAACGTGCTCATCGGAGTCGACTTCGGCGGGGCACGGAAGGTTCCCGCCGCACCAACGATGGCGCGGGACGCTCAGTTGTCGGTCGCCGGCTGTACGGAGGGATAGGCACTCAGCCACGCGTCCCATCCGCCCGCCAGCACGCGGACGTCGCGGAGGCCGCGGCGCCGAAGTTCCAGCGCCACCCGGGCGCTGGTCGCTTCCTGTGTTCAGGCGCAATACAGCACGATCGGCCCGGTCGGGCGCAGCGCGGCGATCCCCGCGGCTGCCTCATCGGGAGGATAGTGCACCGCGGTGGGAATGCGGCGGGGGTCTCGATCGATGTCCCCGGGTTTGCGGACGTCGACGACCAGAACGCGTTCGCGACGCTGCAGCATCCCCGCCAGGTCCGTGACGCTGGTGCGCGGGACGTCTAGGGCGGGTGCTTCCGGTTCGAACAATTCACTCGGCGGCGTCTGGGACGCCCAGGCCACCATCGGCGTGCCGGAGACGCCGTGGACGACGATCGACAGGAGGACGACGATACCGGTTACCGCAAAGACGCGCTCGCCGCCGGGCACGCCGGCCACGAGCACCAACAGCGCCAGCAGGATCGAATTTAGGCCCCGCGGTCCGTGCCAGGCCGCGAAGAGCTTGTCCCGCCGGGGTATCCGGAAGCGAGAGAGCACGGCCAGCAGGACGATGGGGCGGCAGAGCACCAGCACCAGCGCGGCGAATGCCGCCGTGCGCCAGTCCAGCGCGTTCAGGGCAGGCCGGACGAGGCTGCTGCCAAACAGCACGAACGCCACCAGCATCAACAGTTCCGCCGTCGTTTCCCCATATTCGAGGAAACACTCACACAGATCCAGGTCGGTCAGCGCAATCGTCAGGCCCGCGGCAAAGGCGGCCAGCAGACCGCTGCCACCCAGGGCATCGGCGACCGCGAACGCGATGAAAGCCACACCGAGGGAGTAGAGTGACTGATAGTCGCGGCGTACGCCGATACGGCGGTCGACCCAAACGAGGGCGCGGATGGCACCCCAGCCGATGCCAATGCCCACCAGCGGGCTGAGGAAGAACACCGGCACCGCGAAGCCGAACCAGGCCTGTGGGGATTCGAGCCGCCCGCCCAGCACCTCGATCAAGATCAGAATCGCCGGCAGCGCTACCGCGTCGTTCATGCCCGACTCGACGGACAGAATCTGGCGCACCGCCCGCGGCGTCCGGGCGTCGCGGAACACGTCGCGCAACAGCACCGGGTCCGTCGATGCCAGCACCGCGCCGATGAGCAGGGCATGGGACAGATCAAAGTCCAGGAGGAGGTGTGCGGTGACGGCGATCGCCGCCGCCGTCAAGATCGTGCCGGGGCCGAGCACTGCAAACGAGGCCCGCCAGTCACGTCTGAGCTGCTCGGTCTGCATCTTGATGGCGTCGGTGAACAGCGTCAGCGTGAGGGTGACGATGCCGGCAAGCACGACCACCGGAGACTCCACGGGAAAGCGAAAGACGCC
>JBIOXT010000286.1:0-10813 GCA_044869795.1 bacterium
AGGTTGCCGAGCAGGATCGCGACCGCCGAGACCAGCACCACGCCCATGATCACGGGGATGTCCACGATCTGGATCGCCTGCCACGCCAGCTGGCCGATCCCGGGCCAGCTGAATACCGATTCCACCACGATCACGCCCCCCATGAAGGTGCCGAAATCCAGCCCGACCATCGACACGATGGGCAGCAGCGCGTTGCGCACCGCATGTTTGAGGATTACGCGCCGCTCGGGCGCTCCCTTCGCGCGTGCCGTCCGGACGTAGTCCTGATGGATGACGTCGAGCATCGAGGACCGCATCATCCGCGCGTACCAACCGCCGCCGGCAATCCCCAGCGTCGCCGCGGGAAGGATGAGGTGGGCCGGTGAGCCATACCCGCCCAGCGGGAACACCGGCCACCGGTAGGCAAGCGCGTAGAGCAGCAGCAGACCGACGACGAACTGCGGCGCCGAGACCCCCAGGAACGCGCCGGTCATGACGGACCGGTCGAGCACGCTGTTCCGGCGGACGGCGGCAAGCGTCCCCGACGGCAGGCCGATCAACAGCTCGAAGAAGATGCCGCCCAGCATCAGCCAGAACGTGGCCAGCAGCCGCGATCCCACCAGCGCGGAGACTTCCACCTTCTGCGCGTAGGAACGGCCGAGATCCCCGTGCGCCAGGCGTTCCACATAGCGCACGTACTGCACCGGCAAGGATTGGTCGAGGCCGAGCTCCGCCCGAATCCGGGCCACGGTCTCGGCGGTGGCACTGCGTCCGGCGATCATCCGCGCGGGATCTGCGGGCAACGCGTAGAGGAGCACGAAGGTGATCAAGGTGACCCCCAGCAGGATGAACGCGGACTGGACGAGGCGGCGGAGCAGGTAGCCGCTCACGCGCGTCCCCGCAGCGTCGGGTCGAGGGCGTCCCGCAGCGCGTCGCCGACGAGGTTGAACGACAGCGAGGTCAACAGAATCCCCATCCCAGGAAAGGCAACGAGCCAGGGGGCTTCCAGGAAGTAGGACTGGCTCTCGCTGATCGTACCGCCCCAGCTCGGCGTCGGCGGCCGCACGCCCACCCCCAGGAAGGACAGCGCGGCTTCGAACATCACGGTCGTGGAAATCCCCAGCGTTCCCCAGACCAACAGGGTGGGCAGCAGATGCGGGAACAGATGCCGCCAGAAGATGCGAGCAGTGGGAACCCCCAGTGCCTGCGCCGCGTCGATGAACTCACGTTGGGAGATGCTCAGTACCTGGCTGTAGACGACGCGGGCGATCCAGACCCAGTTCACCAGCGCGATGACCAGCGCGACGATCCACAAGCTCGGATGCAAGATGGCCGCCAGCGCAATCGCCAGGATCAGCGCGGGAAACGCCATCATCATGTCGGTCAGCCGCATGAACACGGTGCCGACCCATCCCCGATAGTAGCCCGCGACGGTGCCGAAGAGCGTGCCGATGGAGAGGGCGGCGGCGTTGGCGGCGACCCCGATCAGCAGCGAGATGCGCGCGCCGTAGATGAGGCGTGAGAGCAAATCCCGGCCGAGCAGGTCGGTGCCCAGCCAGAAGAGCCCGTCGGGCGGCAGCGGCCGTCCGTCAGCGGTGAGCCCGTTGGAGAACTGTTCGGCCGGATCGTATGGGGCGACCCAGGGCGCGAACAGCGCCAGGACGACGACGATCCCGATCACCAGCAGCCCGAATACCGCCGCGCGGCTCCGGCGCAGCCGCCGCCACAGAGACGGCGCCGCTCGTGAGGTACGGCGCGGTGATCGATCGCCAGCGACGGCGTCCTCCGTCCGTCTCGATGCGTTCAGCGTCGGCGTCGCCTCGGGAAAACGGTGGTGAGGACCTTCTATTTACACGAAGGACACCGCACTCCCTTGCGTGGAGAGGGGGGCCCGGGCCCGCGACGAATCACGGCCCGACGCCCCATGCTGAACGCCCTTATGATCTCCGTCCTGCTCGTCGTCGTCCCGGCCGCGGGCCTCACCGTCGGATCGTCCGCGCCGCCGTTCGAGTTGAAGGATCAGTTCGACCACGTCTGGAGACTCGCCGATCTAAAAGGAAAAGTCGTCGTGCTCATGGCCGCCGACCAGCATTCCGGACAAATGATGCGTCCGTGGGGCGACAACCTCTCCCCGGCCTACGGCAGCAAGATCCAGCTGCTGGGCATGCTCGATCTGCACACCTATTCGCGGTTCCTGCGCGGGATCGCCGCCGCGACGATCAGAAGCGAAACCGACAAGCCGATGATGCTGGATTTTGACGGCACCGTCGGGAGCGCGTACGAAGTCTCAAGTCACTATCCGGTCATCGTGGTGATCGACCGCCAGGGCATCGTCCGCGGCATCCAGAGGACCGCATTCACCAAGGAGGCGTTCGCCGCGGCCCGCGAGGCGATCGATACGGCTCTGAAGTCCGAATGAGACCTGACCCTCTGCGGGCGTGGGATCGGCGGACGTCCATCATCGCCACGGTGGGACCCGCGACCAGCCGTCCCGACCGCATCCGCGCGCTGATCGACGCGGGCGTGGACGTCATCCGTCTGAATTTCGCCCACGGGACCGCCGATGAGCACGGCCGTGTGTACGACCTCGTGCGGAAAGCCGAGACGGCGGCAGGACAGTCCGTCGCCGTGATCCAGGACCTGGCCGGACCCAAGGTGCGTGTGGGCAGCCTCCCCGGCGGTGGTGTGGAGCTGCGGGACGGGCAGACCCTGACCCTCGTCTCCGGCACGGACGCCGCCGCCGGCGCAGGTACGATCCCAACGTCATCGCCTGAGCTGCCGCACGTGAGTCCGGGAGACCGCGTGCTCCTCGATGACGGCGCGATCGAGCTCGCCGTCGAAGCCAGCCGAGCCGGCACGATCACGGCCCGCGTGGTCCGCGGCGGTACCCTGGCCGAGCACAAGGGGATCAATTTCCCGGGGATCATGCTGAAGGTTCCGGTGCTCACCGCCAAGGACCTCGCCGATCTGGAGTTCGGGATCCGACTCGGCGTCGACTACGTGGCGCTCAGCTTCGTGCAGCGGGCGGAAGACATCCGGATGGGGCGCCGGGCGCTCGAGGAGCGTCACGCGGCGGTGCCGATCATTGCCAAACTGGAAAAGGCCGGAGCGATCGCGGCGCTGGATGAGATCCTGCAGGAAGCCGACGGGGTGATGGTGGCCCGCGGCGATCTCGGCGTCGAGGTCGCGCCCGAGATGGTGCCCATCCTCCAGAAGACGATCATCCGCAAGGCCAACGCCGCCGGCATCCCGGTCATCACGGCCACGCAGATGCTGGAGTCGATGGTACACAGCCCGCACCCGACGCGGGCAGAAACCTCCGACGTTGCGAATGCGATCCTCGACGGCACCGACGCGGTGATGCTCAGCGCGGAGACCGCCATCGGCGCTTACCCGATCGACGCCGCGCGGATGATGGACCGCATCGCCCGGGTCGTCGAGTCGTCGGAGCCGGGGATCTTCCGCAGCCGGACCACAGCGGCCGCCGGCACGGCCGATTCGGTGGCGCGGGCGGCCGGCGCGCTGGCGCGCGAGATCGACGTGCGCGCGATCGTCGTGATCACCCGGACGGGCCGCACGGCCGAGCTGCTCAGCAAGAACCGGCCCCCGGCCCCGATGATTGCGTTCACCGAGCAGGAATCGACGGCCCGGCGGCTGGCGTTATGGTGGGGGATCCGCTGCTATGCTACGCCGTTCCTGGACGATACCGACGAGATGATCGCGCACATCGAGGACCAGCTGCTCCGCCGCGGCCTGGCCGCCGCCGGCGAGACCGTCATCCTGGTCGGCTCGACGCCGCTGATCGTCCGCGGCCGTACGAATTTCCTGAAAGTCCACTGGATCGGCGCCGGAACCTAGGCGGGGTGGGAGGAATGAGCGGGAACCGCTCGAACAAGCGCGGGGGGATTCGGCCCCCGGAGTGCGATCGATGAACGAGCGGCTCTGGGAGATCTACGAGCAGCTCTGCCTGGTGGAGATGCTGGGCCTGCCGGAGTTCGTCACCCGCCTCAGGTCCGGCGAGCTGGGGGAGTTCCCGCAGGAAGACATCGTCGCCTTCCTCCGGGAAATCGAAGCCAACATGCTGCAGAACATTCAGGTCAAGGCGATGGAACATCGCTCCTATGCCGAGCTGGCGGACACGGTCTCTGAAGAGACGCAGAAGATGTTTGAGGACTTGATCGAAGAAGTGACCCGGTCCTAGATCGCGAATTTCCCGCCCTTGTAGACCACGTCGCCGTCGGCAAACACTTCCGTTCCGTTCCGCAGGTCGCAGATCATGTCCCAGTGCAGGCCGGATTCGTTCTTGGACCCGGTTTCCGGGTAGCCCGCGCCCAGGGCCATGTGCAGCGTGCCGCCGATCTTCTCATCGAACAAGATGTTCCGTGTGAACCGCTGGATCTGGTAGTTGGTCCCAAAGGCGAACTCTCCCAGGAAGCGGGCGCCGGCGTCAATGTCCAGCATGGCGTGGAGGAACTCTTCCCCTTTCCCGGCCCGCGCCGAGGACACGCGGCCGTCTTCGAAGGTGAGCTCGACACCCTCCACCTCGCGGCCGGAATAGATCGCGGGAAACGAGAAGCGGACCCGTCCGTTCACGGAGTCCTCGACGGGTCCGGTGAACACCTCCCCGTCGGGAAAATTCTTCTCGCCCGCCGCGTTGATCCAGGTCCGGCCCTGCACGGACAGCCGCAGGTCGATGTCCGGACCCCGGATCTCCAGGGCGTCCTTCGTGTCCAAGAACGATACGATGCGGTCCTGCTCCCGGCGGACCGCCTGCCAAGCCGCGACCGGATCCTCACGGTCCAGCATCCCCGCGCCGTAGACAAACTCCTCGTAATCCGCCAGCGACATGTCCGCGTCTTGCGCTTCGGCATTCGTCGGGTACTGCGTCCCCACCCAGCGCAGCTCGTCGCGCGCCGCACGTTCCATGAACCGCTTCTGCAGAGGGGCGGTGGCTTCACGGCGCAGCGAGAGTTTCCGCGGGTTGGCGCCCGTGAGGTTCCGGGTGTTCCAGTGGGCCCAAATGCCGATGGTGGCGTCGAGCCGGTCGACTTCCAGCTCGTCGAGCGGGTTCAGATATCGCAGCTGGTCATCCGACGCGCCCCGGTAGTATAGCTCGTCGATGCTGTCGATCGACGCCTTGACGTAGGGGTTGGCCCCGGCGGCCAACGCTTCGGCATAGGCGGCCTGGATCAACGGCGTCGCCAGCGCGGGCCCGGCGATGCGAACCAGTTCGTTGCGCCGCAGGTGCAGCGAATAGTGCACGAGCACGCGGGCCAGCTTGACCACGCGGGGATCAACCATCGATAGGTCCTCCCGGGGCACAGCGGTCTCGACAGGGAGGTTCTGTGATCCGGCAACACGCTCCTGTAGGGGGTCCCGAGGCGCCGTCGTATATGTAGCCCAGGCCGTTCGTACCGTCGAGGAGGAGTCTGCGCATGACATGGATCGTGCTCGGCGTCGTTGTCCTCGTGGCCCTCTACGTCGTCCTGACCTACAACCGGCTGATCGTGCTGCGCAACCGCATCCAGAACGCCTGGGCGCAGATCGACGTGCAGCTGCGCCGCCGGTATGACCTGATCCCGAACCTGGTGGAGGCCGTGAAAGGCTACGCCTCACACGAGCGGGAGGTCTTCGAGAAGGTGACCGAAGCGCGGGCGAAGGCGATCGCGGCCGGCACGGTCGCGGAGCAGAGCCAGGCGGAAAACATGCTGACCCAGGCCCTGCGCTCCTTGTTTGCGGTCGCCGAGGCCTACCCGCAGCTGCGGGCGAGCGAAAACTTCGCCCGGCTGCAGGAGGACCTGACCGACACCGAAAGCAAGATTGCGTTTTCGCGCCAGTTCTACAACGACAGCGTGCTGATGTACGACAACCTGCGGCAGGCGTTTCCGGCCAGCCTCATCGCCGGCATGGGCGGGTTTGGACCGCGGCAGTACTTCGAGGCCGAAACGGCGTCGCGGGAACCCGTCAAGGTGCAGTTCTAGCGATCGAGACCGCCACCTGACGGAGGACCCGGCGCGCTGCCTGCAGGATCAGCAGCGGCGGGCCGAAAATGCCCTGGACCGAATCGGAGAAGGAGTCGGCAAGGACCACCCGCCGGCTCGGCGCTTCGATGACCCGCACTTCGATCATCGCGCTCCCGATGATGTAGCGGAACATCGGACGATCGGAGCCCGGCCGCTCGATCATCACCCAATCGGTATCCAGATGCATCCACCGGCCGGTGACGATCCAGTCGGCGCCGACGGCGGCGGCGATCTCGAGCATCTTGGTCGTGTTGAAGATCTCGCGTGTCGAATAACCGCGCTCGGCCATCGCGGCCCGCACGGTCTCGACCGGGACCACCCGCAGCCGTCCGCCTCCGGCGACCGCCAGTTCGCCCGATAATTCCGCGCTCAGCCGCGATGCGCCGATCATCCGGCCGTCTGAGGTCTCATCGACAAAATCAATTACCGCCACGGTGTGCACGGTCTGACCGACCGCCGGCACGGCGGGCGTGATGAGGACGGCGACTGCCAGGAATGCCCAGAGGTATTTCATGGTCCCATCGTACTACGGCCCTGTAACAGAATTGTTCCCACAGGCATTGTTCCCACAAAAACAGTCCAGGCCCCGGTCAGGGGGCCTGGAGGACACTCCGGGGCACACCCTGCGTCAGGCGCGGCCAAACGCAGCCTTCACCTCTGCGCGAAACAGGTAGTACACCACGATCGCATCGACTACAGCCGAGACCCACTGCCGGTTCAGGACCGCGACCACGAGACTGACTACGACGACGACCGCCATCCACGTCCAGGCCCACGGCTGGAGGTTCCAGGCCCCCCATGCAACGTAGAGGGTGACGAGTCCGAGGACCAAGAGAATCAGTCCGCCGAGTGTCCCGCTCAGAAAGCCGATGCCGCTGCCTACCACGCCGCCGACGGCGCCTACTCCCAGGAGGGTGAGACCGGCAAGGACGTACAAGACGCCGCCGATTGCCGCCAGGATTGCCAGGATGGTGATGCCGGTGGGCCGCTGCTTCGTCATCATCAGGCCAGATGCTCCTTTCTCTAGGATAGAACGATTTCGAATCGGTCGGATGGCTATTCGGGAGAGGCTCGTTTTCCACCTGCGGCGCGTCGCCCAAACGGAGGAATCGCTTCCTGCGGTCAGGAAACGGCGCTACGGATGGCATCCTCCTATCGGTCGTTCTGGGACGAGACCGGAGAGCACTTCCCGTCGTTGAAGGGCGCGGCGTCGACCCGATACTACTTCGAATGCGAACGCGCTCTCATGGAAACCTTCTTCCCCCGCCTCACGGGCAGGCTGCTCTTGAAAACCGACCTCTGGGATGAAGCGAAGAACACCGAGATCCTGCAGTGGGCGGCGGGCCAGGGCGCGCACGCCCTGGGCATCGACATCGCGATGCCCACCGTCCGCCACGCCCGGGCGGCGTTCAACGGCCAGGCCCTCCTCTGCGCCGCGGCGGACGTGCGGGCGATCCCGCTGCGCGACAACAGCGTCGACCTGATCTACTCGATGGGCACCGTCGAACACTTTCCAGAGTACGCCGTCGCGCTGCGGGAAATGTTCCGGGTGCTGCGTCCTGGGGGGACCGCGATCATCGGTGTGCCGAACAAGCTGGATCCGTTCTTGCGGCCGGCGCTCGTGTACGTGCTGAATCGGTTCGGCCGGTATCCCTATGGGATGGAGAAATCCTTCACCGCCGGGCAGTTCTCCCAACTGCTGGAGTCCGCGGGGTTCCGGCCGGTCGGCCGCAGCGGCATCCTGTTCATGCCCGGCTGGCTGCGGATGTTGGACCTGCTCCTGCATACTCGGCGGTCGTCGCTTGCCGGTCTCACCGCGGCATTGGTGCGACCGTTCGAGTGGATGTACCGCAGGTTCCCGGCGATCCGGACGTACGGGTACCTGCTGGCCATCGCGGCCGTCAAACCCGCACCCTAGCACGCCTCCCATGGCACCGCACCTGTCGGTCATCATCCCGGTGTACAACGAACGGCGGTTCATTGCCGACGTGCTCGCCAGGGTGCGGACCGATCCGACGGACAAGGAAATCATCATCGTCGACGACGGATCGACCGACGGGACCCGCGAGTACCTGGCGGGTCTCCACGGCGATGATGTTCGCGTCCTGCTGATCGATGGCAATCGCGGGAAAGGAACGGCGATCCGGACGGGGTTCGAGGAGGCCCGTGGAGAGGTCGTCATCGTTCAAGACGCAGATCTGGAGTACGATCCGAGAGACTTCCCCAAATTACTCCGCCCCATCGACGACGGACGCGCGGACGCCGTGTTTGGCACTCGCTTCGCCGCCGGCCGGCCTGCGGGATGGCTGCATTTTGCGGGCAACCGCCTAACGACGCTCTTCGTCAACGCGCTGACGGGATCGTCGCTTGGAGATGCGTGGGTCTGCTACAAGGCGGTCCGCCGGGACGTCCTGCGTACGATTGACCTGCGCGAATCCGGGTTCGCCGTCGAGCTGGAGCTGGCGGTCAAGCTCGCCGACGCCGGATGGCGGCTGGCGGAGATCCCGATCTCGTACCGGCCGCGATCGTACGATGAGGGCAAGAAGATCGGGTGGCGGGACGCGCTGACCGGGTTCTGGGTGGCCGCAAAGTACGCGGACGGTCGCCGCGCGTCCGGCCTGCGCACGGCCGTCGCGGTGGCCTGGCTGTTGGTCGTCAACCTCTATTATTTCGCGCACCTGCTCGCGGTGGCAAAGACGAGCGGTGACCTCGGCGGCTTCTGAATTCCCGTGACCTCCATGCTGCTCGTCGGGCTGACCACCGGCATTGCGTTCTGCGTCGGCCGCCGACTGCTCAGGGCCCTCGGCGTCACCCCGGCCACGCCGGCCGAAGAGATCGCGTTTTCCGCCGGGCTCGGCTGTGGGGTGATCGCGTACGCCGTGTTCGCGGCAGGGCTCGCCGGTGTGCTCGACCCCTGGGTCTTTGCTGTGATCCTCGCGGCTGGGGCGGTGCTGGGAGCGCGCGAAGCCCGCGCCGGGATTGCGGCGGCGCGCGGCATCATCGCGCAGACGCAGACGGGGCTCCCGTCGCTGAACCTGGTGATCGGGGTACTCATCCTCGTCTGCGCCGCCGCCAACCTACTGGGATCCCTGGCGCCGCCGGCCGGAGGTGACGCGCTCGCGTACCATCTCGCCATCCCGAAGATCTGGCTGGCCGACCATCGGCTCACCGAAATCCCGTGGCGGTGGCCGTCGTATGGTCCATTTGCCATGCAGATGCTGTTCATGCTGGGCCTGGGACTCGGAGGCCTCACGGCTCCCTCCCTGCTGGCGTGGGTCGTGGGCCTGCTGACTGCCATTGCCCTCATCGGCGCATCGGCCCAGTTCCTCCGGGGATTCCCGCCGCTGCTGGCGGCCGGAGTCTTCTACACGATGAGCACGGTGGGCCAGGGCTCGGCGTCGACCCGCGTCGATCTCGCGCTGACGCTCTACGTCACACTGGCCGTTTTGGCGTGCCTGAGCTACCTGCGCACCCGACAAGTGTCCTGGCTGGCGGTGGCCGGCCTGTGCGCCGGGATCGCCGCCGGAACCAAATATCCTGGTGCGACCGCCGCAGCCCTGCTGGCAATTGGCCTTGTGATCTTCGGCGAGCGACGCCTGCCGGGGGCCGGGTGGAGGGCGGCGGGGCGGTTCGCGGCCCTGGCCGCGGCGGTGGCGGCTCCGTGGTACGTTCGCAGCGCCCTGCTGACGGGAGACCCGGCCTATCCGTTCTTCACCGCCCTGCTGCACGGCGGCGGCTTCCGCGATCAACTCTCTGACCTCGCCACCCGCTACGGACCCGGCAAGAGCGCGGTGGATCTGCTGACGGTGCCGTTCTATGTCACCGCGTCCGTCGGCGCCCCTTACCTGAGCTTCGCGCCGTTCTCGCTCGCCTGGCGGCGGACCATCGATGTGCGATTTCTATGGTACATCGTTGCCACGCTGACCATCGTCTGGTTTTTCACGGCGCAGGTGATCCGGTTTCTCCTGCCGGCCCTCCCGCCCGCGGCGGTCCTGGCCGCGCTGGGATTCGCCGCGCTGCAGGATCGATCGCGCGCGCTGGCCCTGGCCGCGCGCGTCGCCGTCATTGCCGGTCTGGGCATCGCTTCGGCCATCACGCTCTACCACGCAGTCCCCTTCATGCCGGTTGCCGTCGGGAGAGAAACACGCGAGGCGTTTCTGCTGCGGAAAACCGACACGTATGCGGACATCGCCTGGATGAACACCCATCTTCCGGCCGACGCGCGGGTGCTGTTCCTCGCGCGGACGGCATTCTACCTGGACCGGGCGTACGTCGGTGCGGGGACCAGAGCCTCCGCAGGCGTGCTCACCGCGCAGGCACGGGTCTCCCGCATCAGCCACATCTACTGCGAAGGAGATCGATGCGATGCGGTCTCCGGCATGAGCCTGCCGGTCCATGTCATCCACACGGGATCGATCCAGGTCGCCGGACCACACGATCGCCCGGCGCGCTCGATCGTTACCCGGGTGTTCGAGGTACGGTCGGATTGACCGCCGCGTGAACATGCTGAACGATATCGGCGCTGGAGTACGGCTGCTGTGGAATCTTCCGTCCTTCATCGGTACTCCACTTTCAGCGCAGCGGGCCTCGGCGATCCTGCGGCACAGGCTGGCCCGCAGGGAGTTTGACTTTCTGGAATTGATGCGCCGGACGGTGTTTGGACCTGCCCCCAGCCCGTACCGCCCCCTGCTGTCGCAGGCGGGCTACGCGTTTGAGGATCTCGCGGCACTGGTCCAACGCGAAGGGATCGAGGGGGCGTTGCGCACCCTCTATGGCGCCGGCGTGTACCTCACGGTTGACGAATTCAAGGG
>JBIOXT010000287.1:0-7851 GCA_044869795.1 bacterium
GCGGCCTCCAGTGGATAGGTGCGATCGATCCGCAGGCGGAGGGTTCCGTCTGCGATCCACCCGAGCACGTCGGCGGCGCGCTGGAGCAGTTCCTCGCGGGTATGCGTGTACTGATGCAGGGAGGGCCGGGTCAGGAAGAGCCCCCCGTGCGTGTTGAGCACCTGCGGGTCCAATGGCGGCACCGGGCCGCTGGCCTGGCCGCAGAGCGCCACCATCCCCCGCAGCGCCACGCAGGTCAGACTCGCTTCGAACGTGTCCTTGCCCACGGAATCGTACACCACCGAAACGCCGCGCCCGCCGGTCAGGGCGCGCACCGCGGGGGCGAACTCGGTCTGGGTATAGTTGATGACCTCGTCGGCGCCGGCCGCGCGGGCGATCTCGCCCTTGGCCTCGGACGACACCGTCGCGAGGACACGCCCGCCGCGGCGTTTGATCATCTGCACCAGGAGATGGCCGAGCCCGCCGCCCGCCGCATGCACGAGCGCCGTGTCCCCGGGCGCGATCGGAAAGGTGGAATGGGACAGATAGTGCGCGGTCATCCCCTGCAGCATCGCCGCCGCGGCGTCGGCGGACCGCAGGCCGGCCGGGATGGGCACCAACCGCCAGGCCGGCGCCACCACCGCCTCGGCATAACACCCCGCGACGTTGCTGAACGCCACCCGGTCCCCGGGCCGGACCTCGGTGACGCCCGGACCGACGGCGTCGACGACCCCCGCGCCTTCCTGGCCCAGGACGTACGGCAGCGGCACGGCATACTGTCCGCTGCGATGGTAGATGTCGATGAAGTTGATCCCGGCAGCGTCGAGGCGGACGCGCGCCTGACCCTCTCCCGGATCCGGCACGGGCAGTTCCTCGACCCGGATCACCTCCGGGCCGCCGGTCTGGTGAATGCGCGCCGCCCGCATCAGTCCCGTCCGCGCAGGAATCGGTTCATCTCCTAGAAAGTATCATCCATTCCGCAGGCCCACCAGGAGGGACTACCATGGCGACCTACATCATGCTCAGCCGTCTGACCGAGGACGGTGCGGAGACCATCCGCAAGAACCCCGGACGCATTCAGGAGGTCAACAAGGAGCTCGCCGGGATGAACGTCAAGGTCACGCAGCAGTACGCGGTGCTGGGCGCCTACGACTTCGTGAACATCGTCGAGGCGCCGGATCTACCGACGGTGATGAAAGCCTCGGTCGCGCTGAGCAGCCGCGGCAGCGTACGCATCGAGACCCTCGCGGCGGTGACGATGGACGAGTTCGTGAAGGCCGTCCGCTGACGTCGCGCTACGGCAGCGGATAGATCTTGGCGGCGGTGCCCGGCAGGAAGATGTCCGTCCAGTCAACCGCGCCCACGGGCGCGTGAAAGAGCTGCTCGGCGCCGGGCCCCCCGTGCTCCTTGTCGGCGACGATGGCAAAGGCGATGCCCAGCTCGTTGTAGATCAGCATCCGCACGGCGCTCTTGGGGATCGCCAGCGCGAGCTCCGCGGAGGGCTTGCCGTAGGCCAGCACCACTTCTCCCTGGGTTGATCGGAACCCGATGCCTTTCTCCGTGCGGTAGGTTGTCTCGGCCATCTGCATCCCCACGAGTTTGTCCTGGTTCTCTCGTTCGAAGAATCCGACCAGCCCCGGCGGCCACCGCACCGCGAGGACGCGCAGCCCGGCGTTGTCGAGTGTCGCCGCCCCCGCGCCCAGCTGCGCGGTCAGCCCCGTGATCGTCATGTCCATGGTGTACGGCCCGATCGCCTTCCCCGGGACCATGATCTTCGCGGCGTCCACGGTCCGGGCCGGCACGGCCGAGGCCGGCATCGGAGCCCACCGCTCGGTCGTCCGAATCGTCCAGGTCCCCGTCGCGCTTCCGTCCGGCGCCGTGATGTAGATGGCGATGTCAAAGAACGTCTCCAGCGATGCCGTGAGCATGCGGCCGCGGTCCAGCGACCACGCGTACTCCCCGGAGACTCGTGCGGTTCCCCTCGACGTGACCCGCCATCCCGCGGGGACGCGGATCGGGACCTGTGTGTCGGTCACTGAACCCTGCCCCTGGACGCGGATCCGGGCGACGCGCCCGTCGGTCGTTTGCTCGACCCCGGCGAGCGTAAAGGTGTCGGTGCCGCGCGCCTTGATGGTTCCTTCGATGTAGTCCCGATCGTGGTTCCAGGTTGCGCCGACGGCCACCGGGCGGCCCGGGAGCATGAATGGGTAGAAGGATCGCTCGAACGTATCGGGCGTCCACATCGTTTCCGCCACTTTCCCGTCGCGGCGCACGCGCATCATCGCCGGTCCCGGCGTCAGCGTGCTCGGCCTGCCGTCGACGGTCAGGCGGTAATCCTCGTTGATCGTCTCGATTTGCATCGTGCCGTCGTCGGCGACGTCGAGCACGCGGACCGCCTGGCGCGCCTCAGACCGTGTGGGGATGTTAACCGGGGATCCGATGACGATGTAGTTGTTGCCCGCGCTCGTCCAGGAGAAGTACAGCAGCTCGCCTTTCGCCAGTTGCAGGGTGATCTCGACAGGCGCGCCCTGCGCCAGACCGGACGCAGACCAGGCAAGGAGAACGACACAGGCGACGGCCGCCGCCCACACGCGCCTCATCACGCTTCCACCATACGTGAAAGGACAGTCGCCATGTGAGAGAGCGGCCTGTCCTTCGGTACAGCACAGAAATACTCCTGCCGCTCAGGCGGCCCCGAGCGACTTGCCGGCGGTGGCCGCAGCGGTGGTCTTGTCCGGCGCCGCCTTCGGCGGATATCCCTTCCCCGCGCCGCCGGCAGTGCAGGCCGCCAGGATCCGCTTCAGTTCCCTGGCGTGCGGCGGCCAGATCGTATAGAGCAGCGCCCACAGTTTCTGCAGACCCGAGGGCTCGGTCTTGGCGAGGGCCTCTGTCGTCGCGTCGCCTTGGGGCAGCCCGATGATGGCCGCCGTGTTGGCCGCGGGATCCGCGTACATCACCGACTCCGCCCAGCCGCGGCCGATGTCGTTCCCCTGGGGGTCGCGCAGATACGTCGCGCCCTCGGCGTACTGCGCGCCGAACGCAAAGAATCCCGTCGAGCCCCCCGTGGGCACAATGGGAAACATCGTGAACTTCCCGATCTCCGCCGGCAGCGGCGCCCCCAGGTCGAACACCCACTTGTTCGGGTACCAGGTGTGCGTCGGAAAGTACTGGGTTGGGTCGGGCGACGATTCGACCTTCACCCACTCCGTGACCTGCAGCGTCCCGTCGATGTCGTGCACGGCCTTTTGCGGATCCATGACGTTGCCGGAGATCGGCACCGTCATCGTCCCCGGCGGGGTCGGGCCGGTCTGGCGGTAAAAACTCTGATAATCGGAGGTGTGCAGCGAGAAGAAGTTCAGCTGGTACCCGGCGTTGAACTGCGCGATGAAGTAGTCCCAGCCCACCACCGGCTGGCTGCCGGTCTTCGGGGCCAGGGTGCTGGCGGCCCGCAGCACCGCGCTGCGCGGGTTTCCGCCGGGGATCATCGCGTCGGCCCACTGGTGCTCGATCCAAAAGCGGCCCCAATCGAACTCGACGCGCTCGCCGTCCAGGGTGAGCGAACTGCGGGCGAGATCGATCTGGAGATCGGGGATCGCGTAGTACAGCGTTCCGACGCCGGCGCAGCAGGGCAGGCAGCCGTTGGCGCCCACGGGCATCACTCCCTTGCCGGAGGTGAACAGCAGGTCGGTTTCGATGATGACCGGTTTGTCCTCGCCGCGGTCCACCCCGCGCATCTGCACGCGCATCGGGAACGGTCCCGGGCCGTCGGCCGGCTCGATGACGTTCTTGCCCATCCGCATCTGAATCGTGTTGCGGGCGAACTCCAGCAGCCCGGTCGTCCCCGCCACCACGAACGGCACCGTCTGCCAGTGTCCGCGGCCGGCTTCGGCGATCGCGAAGTGCAGCTCGACGACCTGGTTCTCCACGTCGCTGAGCCCGAAGTGCCGGGCCATCGGCGGCGGCAGCAGCGCGTAGCGGAAGAGCATGATCTCCAGCCCGTATTCCTTGCCGTTCTTGCCCCGCGCGCTGCCGATCAGGAAGTACCATCCGACCTGCGTCTCGAGATCGGCCTGGTAATCCCGGGGGAATTGAAAGTTCGCCTGCTCGGGCATGTCCTTGTAGCCGATCGCGGTGTCCGCGCCCATCACCGTGCACATCGCATAGGCCTGGTGCGGGCTCAGCGTATTGGAGTAGCGTATCAGGAAATCGTACCGCCGCCGGTTGTCGCCGCCGAAAGCCTCGGGATGCTCGAGGAGCTGCTGCATCCGGTACCGCTGGCGCTGACCGAACGCCTGGTTGCTGTTCTTCGGATCGGCGAGCCTGCTACGGACATCGGCGGGGAGCAATGCCGCATCGAACGTCGGCAGCCACAGCGCCTGTGCGATGCTGTCTTTGGTGTCGGGATCGAGCGCGTCAATGCCCGTCTGCGTCTGGGGATCCACGGATCGCCTCCTTGGGAATCAATCGACGGCGGTGCGGAAAGTCAGGTGACTGTGGATTCCACGCCCCCCCAGGCAGTCCTGCACTGCCGGGAGGAACGCGCCGCGCGAGGCGCGAAGCCGTGGCCATCATGCGCGAACCCGTAGCTGTGATCGGCACCGGCACCTACCTTCCCGGGGATCCGCTGCTCCCCGAACACCTTGACGACGTGCTCGGACGCATCCGTGACCTGCCGCCCCGGCTCGAAAGCCGCGCGGCCCGGATGGGCGCGGAGGTCCTGTCGCGGGCCGGGATCAAGCACCGGCATTACGCCATCGATCCCCGGACGCGCGCGCAGACGGAGACGAATGCGACGATGGCCGAAAAGGCTGTCCGCGCCGCACTCGAACCCACCGGCGACGCGCCCGACACGATCGACCTGCTGATCTGTGCGGGGGCGATGGCCGATTACTTCTGCCCACCGACCAGCGCTTTGGTTCAGGACCGGCTGGGCATCGCGCGGTGCACGGAGATCGAGATCCACTCCAACTGCAGCGGCGCGCCGAAAGGTCTGCAGGTCGCCCTCGACATGCTGCGCGGCGGCCGCTACCGCCGGGCGGCCGTCGTCTACACGCAGCTGTCGTCGGTGTTCCTGCGCAGTGAGTTCTTCAATCCGCAGAAGGTCCGGCTGGAGAATCTCGCCCTGCGCTGGATGCTGTCCGACGGCGCCGGGGCGATGATCCTGGACCGCCGCGCCGGTGGACTGCAGCTGCTCGACGTGGTCGTGGAGTCCCAGGGCGGCGGCCGGCCGGCGGCGATGGTGGGCGGACTCACCGGCGCGCTGGGCATGGAGGTCGCCATCAATGGCAACGGGATGTACCCGGCCCTCTTCGAGTCCGGACAGCACCACGTCTGGCAGGACATCGGGGAAGTCAACCGGCGGGCCCCCCGCCACCTGCTGGACGGGCTGAAAGCGATGCTCGATGCCAGCGGCATCGCCGGAGCGGAGGTCGACCATTTCCTGCTGGGCATTCCGGGCCGGCACTTCATGACCGAGGCGCTGCGCGACTACTTCATCAATGATGTCGGAGGGGATCCCGCAAAGGTGCCCTACGATATCGAGGACTTCGGCTACTGCGGCGGCGCGACGATCTTCATCCAGTTCGACCGGCTCGTCCGCAGCGGTCGGCTGCAGCCGGGCGACCTGATCGCTGCCTACCTCGAAGAATCCAGCAAGTGGATGTCCGGCGGATTCCTTGCCAAAGCTAACTAACCAGTTGGAAGTTGGAAGTTGGAAGCTTCGGACTGTCAACTGGATTTCCCGGCCTGTGCCCTGGCCTGGGCCGCGCGGGCGCGCAGTTCGGCCAGACGCTGCTCGTTGAGCTGCTGGGCTTTCCGGCCGAAGGCGTGCGCGCTCGCGTAGTTCCGCAGATTGGTCACCGCGGTATCGTACGGGTTCTTCGTCGCCGCCGATCGGAAGATCCACCCGGCAAATGCGTTCACCCACCGCTCCTGCCACGGGGTGTAGTGGAAGCCGTAGAGTTCCCGCGCGTAGTCTGGGAGGAGGCCGACGGCGGCCTGCTGGACCCAGCGCATCACCAGCGACTGCAGGTTGGGGATCAGCCCGGTCGGGACCATCATGTCCCGGAACCACTGCGCCTCGATGACGAAGGCGAGCCACGGACGCATGCGATCCAGGTAGGCCTCCAGATCCGCCAGCGTCGCAGGCACCGTCGCTGGATCGAGCCCCACCAGCCGCGCCGCGGTCTGCTGCTCTTTGACATACTGGTCGCGCTCCGCCGGCGTTAGCGCGGGTCCCCACCGGCCGGCGGCCCGAATCGCCTCCCATGTCAGCGTGCAGTGCACCCACATCAACAAGTCCGGCTCATTGGGAGTGTAGACGTCGCCGGTCTGGGGGTTCGTCGCCTTCATCATGCTGTGGATGTAGCGCAGCGACGCGCCGGCACTTTCCGCCTGCTCAGTGTCTCCGAAGGTAATGGTGACCGTGTACTCTCCGGTCAGTTCCCCGCGCAACTTGGGATTGGTCTTGAAGCTGCTGGCCTGATCGATCATCCACATCACACGGGGATTCAGCATCTGATAGAGGGCCGACGCGATCGCCACCACCCCCATCACGGGAGACGCGGCGATGCGCCAGGTCACGCTGCTGGGACCGAAGAGCCCGTCGTCTTTCGGCTTCGATTCCAGGGAGACCGGGATGGGACGGGTCGTAGCCATGCATGCTCCTTTGCGGGCGAATCGACTGCGGCCACGTTCGCTGTCCCCCTGCCGGCTCCTTCAGCCCGAGGTTGGAATGAGTTCCGTGGCAAGCGCAGAATGGACTGAGGCATGACCTACGAACCCACCGCGGAATCCGTGCGCCGGCACCTGCTGCCGGCGTGGTACGACGATGCGAAGTTCGGGATCTTCATCCACTGGAGCGTGTTCTCGGTGCCGGCCTGGGCGCCGACCACGCACAGCATCCTCGACGTCGGCGCCGGGAAGACGCCGATGTGGAACATGCCGTACGTGGAGTTCTACGCCAACTGGATGCAGGTCCGCGGCAGTCCCACCTGGCATCATCACCGCGAGACCTATGGGCCGGGGTTCCCCTACGACAACTTCGTGCCCCAGTTCAACGAAGCCAGCCGGAAGTGGGATCCGCAGCAGTGGGCGGCGCTGTTCAAACAGGCCGGGGCGCGCTACGTCGTCCCGGTCAGCAAACACCACGAGGGGTTTCTGCTCTGGCATGCGGAGCGGCGCAATCCGATCAAGCCTTACTACGTCGCGGACCGCAATGTCATCGCCGAACTCGGCCGGGCGGTCAGGGCCGAAGGACTGCGCTTCGGCGTGTACTACTCGGGCGCGTTCGACTGGACGTTCGCGACTCACCCGATGGTCGATCTGCTCGACAGCATCACGACGGTGCCGCAGCACCAGCAGTACGTCGACTACATCACCGACCACTTCCATGACCTGATCGACCAGTTCCAGCCCGACGTGCTGTGGAACGACATCGGCACGCCGGGACCCATGGACCTGCCGGCGCTGTTCGCAGGGTACTACAACGCCGTGCCTGAGGGTGTCGTCGACGATCGCTACCGCCGCATCCCCGGGCTGGGGCCGCTGACGCCAATCCTGACGCGCTGGCCCTTCCGGGCGTCCATGATCCGGAAACTGGTCACCGCGGTCACCGGCCAGAGTGCGGCGGCCGACCCGGAGGCGGGCGTCGATGTGCACTGTGACTTCTTGACGCCCGAGTACACGACGTTTCCCACGATCGTCGAAAAGAAATGGGAGACCACGCGTGGATTGGGGATGGGCTTCGGTTACAACCGCGCGGAGCCCGTGGACAAGTACCTCACCGTCCCGGAAGTGGTGCACCTCCTCGTCGACGCGGTGAGCAAGAACGGCAACATGCTGCTCAACGTCGGCCCGATGGCCGACGGCACG
>JBIOXT010000288.1:0-2650 GCA_044869795.1 bacterium
ATCGAAGGTGGGGCCTTACCAGAGGTGTTTGAACCGCTTGGCGTACTGCTGTTCCATCGCCTCGTGGTGCAGATCGTAGACCGGGCACTCCCGCAGACGGCAGATGTGCAGGGCGTGGTTGCAGTAGGCATCGGCCACCTCCCAGCACTGTTTGTTGACGAAGTACGCCGCGCAGACGCCCTTCTTCGGCAGCCGCAGCGTCATCTCGTCAAGCTTGACGGCGGTTTCTCCCTCGGGGACGTCCTTCGCCGGTTCGCGGACCAGGCGCAGGATGGGCCGGTCCGCGGGCGTCGGGTCGCGGCGCTCGGGCTGCCCCGTCTTCGGTTCGGGCTTGGGGGCTCCGGTAAACTCGGCCAGCTCGGCGGACGCGTCCTGGATGAAGGACCTAATGCCGCGCCGGAGCTCCTCGCGTTGTTTGCTCATGCGCCATCACCTCCCGCGCCAGCGCCATGTACTCCTGGGCCCCCCGTGACGCCGCGTCGTGGACAAACAGCGGGACGCCGACCATCGACGATTCGACGAGCTTGATGTTGAAGTGGATCGTCACCGGCAGCACCCGATCCCCGAAGAAGTCGGCGATCCCCTGGACGATCTCCTTGCTGATATTGGTGCGCGAGTCGTACATCGTCGGCAGCACGCCGAGGATCTCCACCTGATGGCCGACCTCTTCGCGCACCATCTTCAGCGTGCGCAGGAGCTGCCGCATCCCCAGCAGCGCGTAGTAGTGGGTCTGAATCGGAATGATGATGGCGTCGGCGGCGACCAGGGCGTTGAGGGTCAGCACCCCGAGGCTGGGCGGCGTGTCGATCAGGACGAAGGTGAACTCGCGCAGCACCGGCGCGATGCGCTTGCGCAGGGCGTTCTCGCGCCCGATCCGGGCGGCGAGTTCCAGCTCCGCGGCGGCCAGATCGATCGACGAGGGGGCGACGAAGAGGCGCTCGACGGTCGTCGGGACGATAATGTCCCGCAGCGCGACGGCTTCCGCTTCGTCGCGGTCGCTTTCCACCAGCACGTGGTAGATGTTGCGGGAGAGAGAGGCGGGGTCCACCCCCAGGCTCACGGTGGCGTTGGCCTGGGGGTCGAGGTCGATCAGCAGCGTCTTCTGCCCGCTCGCGGCCAGGCACGCCGCGAGGTTCACCGCCGTCGTTGTTTTGCCGCACCCGCCTTTTTGGTTGACGAGCGCGATCACCCGGGCGGTTTCCGGTTGCGTCACGGTACCCTCCCACTCCCCTGCGGGGCGGGGCGCGGCCGACTGCGAGGCCGCGTGATGTCCGTCTGAAAGTGCGACGATACCAGCGCGCCGCTTGACCGTCGCGGCACGCCGGTCCGGGTTCAGTTCGCTAGCGTGTTCGACTCTTTTTGGAGGTTTTCCTCTTTTATGTTGGGAAATGCTTACCAGGTACTTCCTCACAGGCGGAGGCGAACAAGATGCGCGTGACCGTGAGCGTCATCAAGGCCGACATCGGCGCCATCGGCGGCCACACGATGCCGAGCCCGGAGATCGAGGCCATCGTGCGGGAGCGCGTGGCCCGAGAGAAGGGCAAGCTCCTCATCGATTGGTACCTCTGCCACACCGGGGACGACATCGCCATCATCATGACCCACACCCGGGGGAAGGACAGTCCGCCGATCCACCAGCTCGCCTGGGATGCCTTCTTCACCGCCACCGACACAGCGAAAGGACAGGGCCTCTACGGCGCGGGCCAGGATCTCCTGAAGGAAGCGTTCTCCGGCAACGTCCGCGGCCTCGGCCCGGGCAGCGCGGAGATCGAGTTCGAAGAACGTCCCAGCGAGGCGTTCATGATCGTCCTCGGTGACAAGTGCGGGCCGGGCGCGTTCAACCTTCCCCTCTACCTGACCTTTGCCGACCCGATGTACTCGCCCGGGCTGATGCTGTCGGAAGGCCTGCACGATGGGTTCACCTTTCACATCATGGACATGGACCACACCGAGGGCGACCGGGTCATCGTGCTGGACGCGCCTGAGCGCCTCTACGACATCGCCGCCCTGCTGCGCGACACCAATCGCTACGCGGTGGAAGCGATCTGGTCGCGGAAGTATCCCGAGGAGCAGGCCGCCGCGATCGGCACCACGCGGCTGCGCAACATCGCCGGCCGCTACGTGGGGAAGGATGATCCGCCGGCGGTGGTGCGGGTGCAAAAGATCTTCCCGGCCACCGAGGAGTTCGGACCGGCCTTCGCCGTCGGCGCGTTCGTGGGCGGAGATACCCGCGGCAGCCACAACCTGCCCCTGATGCCGGTTCCCGTCAACACGGCCGCGTCCACCTTTTTCTGTGTGCCGATGGTGTCGGCGCTGGGGTTCTCGATGCACAACGGCATCCTGACGCAGCCCGCCGACCTGTTCGCCGACCCGTTCTGGCACGCGGTGCGGGATCGGATCGCCGAGAAGGCCACCGAGATGCGCCGGCAGGGGTTCTTCGAGCCGGCGATGCTGCCGATGTCAGAACTGGAGTACGGCGGGATCGTGGCCCGGCTGCGCAAATTGGATCCGGAGTTCGCGGTCCGCGACGGAGCCGGCGACCGGGCGAAGGCGGCCCCGGTCAAAGCGGGGGCGGGAGACGACGCCGACTAGTGCTTGTCCCCGTTCTCTTGTAAGACCGTACGGTTGAAATAGCGGACGAGCGAGGGCA
>JBIOXT010000289.1:0-21076 GCA_044869795.1 bacterium
GTATGGCGGGGCCAGCCCGTGCTGGGGCAATCCTTCTCCATTGCCTATGTCGATCTGGGCAAGGCGCTGGATGCGCACCCGCGTCGGGCCGGTTCGGAGCGGGCCTTGCAGGAATTCATCGCCGCCAAGCAGCGTGAATTTCAGGCCCGCGCCCGGAGCATGACCCCGGCGCAGCGTCAGGCCTTGGACCGTCAGATTCAAGAGCAGTTCGTCCGCCGCCGCGAGGAGCTCCTTTCCGGATTGGACAAAGACATCCGCGTCGCGGTGGAGAAGATCGCCAAAGACCGCGGATTTACCATCGTCCTCGAACGCAGCGCGGTGCTGTTCGGCGGCACCGACCTCACGGACGCGGTGATCGAGCAGCTCGGACGAAGTAAGTGATCTCCGGCTCACCGCCGCGCGGGATCCGCACGTTTCTGGTTGCCATCCTGGTGGGGACGGCGTTCGTGGCCGGGTGCCGGCCCCGTGCCGCAGCCCCGCCGCCCGCTCCACCGCCGGCCGCGGGTCCGCAGCTTCCGAAAGTGGGCATCGTCGACCTGCAGGCCGTCGTCAAGGCGCATCCCCGCTGGGCCGAACTGCAGGCCATCGAGGACGCCTTGAAGCGCATTGAAACAGAGCTGACCCTATCCACGGCGCTGCCTCCGGTTGCGGTGCCGGCTCCGGTTGCGCCGGCCGATCTCAAGAAGACCCTGGACACGGAAGCCGCGCAACTGAAGCAGAACATCGACCGCGAAATGGCCGCGCTGCGGGCCGAAAGCAAGCGCCGGCTTGACGCCCTGGTCGCCCAGCTCCGCACCGAACAGCAGAACAAGTTCGAGGCCGCCCGCAAGCAGATCGAGAAGGAGGCCGAAGACGCGCTGGTCGCCAGGGAGAAGGAGCTGCAGGAAAAGCTGCGCGTGGGCGAGCTCGCGATCCTCGAGGAGTACTCCTACCCCATCCTCAACCTGCGCCTGCGCGCGGAGGTGGCGGGGTTGCGCTCCGAAGATGAAGCGCGGCAGATCCTCCGGCAGATCCAGCTGCTGCAGAGCGAGCGCGAGGCGCGGGTGGCCGACCTGCGGGCCAACCTTGCCGACGAATTCGAAGCGTTCAAGGACACCAAAGAACAGGAAGTCAACGACCGGCTGAAGGCCCTGCAGGAAACCCTCAACCAGCAGCTGCAGGAGCAGATCAAGGCCAAGGAGGCCGAGCTGACCGCCGAGTTTGCGCGGACGGCGGTGGAGCGGCAGGCGCGGTTCCAGCGGCAGATGGCCGAACGGCAGCGTACGTTGATCGGGGTCGCGGAATCCCAGCTGCGCAGCCGGCAGCGGGCGCTGGTCGGCGGTCTCACCGAGCGCATGCAGCGGCTGCAGGCGCAGCGCGTCGCGCTGCTCGAACAGCGCCAGCGGCTGCAAGACGTGATCTTGGCCGACGTCCGCATCGAGGTGGCGTTCCTGGCCGCCCAGCAGGGATTTGATACGATCGTGACCCAGGTCGTGGTGAACGTACGCGGAGCGGACATCACGGCCGACGTCGTGAAGAAGCTGAAGGAACGGTGAGGGCGATGGGCACCGGCAGTCACTACCTCCGGCCCGCGGTCCTGATCGCGGTGATCCTGGCCGTGCTCGCCGCGGGCTGCGCCCGGCCCCGGGTCGCGGTCGTGGACTCCAACCGCGTGCTCAACGAGAGCGTCCTGGCGCTGACCTTTCAGAAGCAGCTCAGCGAGCGCGAGCGCGCTATGGCGGAAGATCTGCGGCTGCTCGCCCCCCAGATGAACGCCCAGGAGCTCGAGGCGCGCCGCCGGTTGTACATGGAGGATCTGCAGAACATGAAGCGCGATCTGGAGAAGCGCCTGACCGAACGGATCCGCGAAGTGGCGGCCGAGGTCGCGAAGGAGCGCCGGATGCAGATCGTGTTCGTAAAGGACGCCACCCCCTACGGCGGCGAGGACATCACGCCGGACATCATCGCCAAACTGAAGTAACAGTTGAACGTTGGAAGTTGAAAGTATGAAACTCCGTGAACTCGCTGAGATCGTCGGCGGCGAGGTCGTCGGCGACGGGGACGTCGAGGTTACGTCGGTCGCCGAGCCCGCGCACGCCGGGCCGGGAGCCCTGGTCATGGTGCGCATCCACCGGGATCTGGCCGTGGCCGAGGATTCCGGCGCGACCGCGCTGTTGCTTCCCGACCGCTTCCGTCCCACACGGCTGCCGGCGATCGTGGCGTCAGACCTGCGTCTGGCCTTCGCCCGCGCGCTGGGCCGTCTCCATCCAGCGCCCGCCGTCCCCCCCGGCGTGCATCCCACGGCCGTCATCGGCGGCGGCGTAACCCTCGGGGCCGGCGTCGCGATCGGGCCGCATACGGTGATCGGGGACGGGTCGGTGATCGGAGAGGGGGCCGTCATCTCCGCGCTCTGCGCAATCGGTGCGCACGTCTCCATCGGCGCGGCGTCCCTGCTGTACCCGCGGGTCACCATCTACGAGGGATGCACCCTCGGACAACGGGTCATCCTGCACGCCGGCGTCGTGGTCGGCGCGGACGGGTTCGGCTACGCACGGGAGGGCGAGCAGCACGTGAAGATTCCGCACGTCGGCCGGGTCGTGATCGAGGACGACGTCGAGATTGGGGCCAACTCCGCAATCGATCGTGCGACGCTGGGGGAAACACGGGTCGGGGCGGGGTCGAAGATCGACAACCTCGTCCAGATCGCGCACAACGTGACCATCGGCCGGAACGTCCTCATCGCCGGGATGTGCGGCATCGCCGGCAGCGCCACCATCGGTGACGGCGCGATCCTGGCCGGCGACGTCGGGGTGGTCGATCATGTCACGATCGGGGCGGGCGCGGTTATGATGGCCCGCGCCGCCGCGCATTCCAACGTCCCCCCCGGCGCGGTGATGTCGGGTTCCCCCGCCCGTGACCATCGGGAAGAGCTGAGGCTCCTGGCGCTGATGCGCCGCCTGCCGGACGTCTTCAAGCGGCTGCGGGCGCTCGAGCGCCCCGGCCGGCCCGCAGCGGAGCGCGCATCCCCGAAGGTGGTATCGCCTCCCGATCAGACTCCGTGACGCGTCCGAGGCGGCTGCTGGTCATGCTGGCCGCGGCGCTGTCCGCCGCGGCGACCGCTGCCGCCGCCCCCCGCATCGAACCGCCCGCGGCGCCGGTCGCCACTGCGTACGGAGCCGACGTCGTCCTCCACGGACACACGGTCATCCACCTCGCCGGTCCTGGCGCGCTCGAGCGCGCCGCGTCGGCCGCCCGGCGGCTGAACGCCCTCCGCGGGGCGGCGCCGCCGGCCGTGACCGTGATGGTCAACGGGGGCAGCGCCACGCTGTGGATCAACGATAGCCCGATCATTTCGGTCGATGCCGCACAGGCAGTGCGCCGATCGACCACGCCCCGCCGGCTGGCCGAAGCCTGGGGCCGGCAGATCAGGGCCGCGATCCCGATCCATCTCATCGACGTTTCCCCCCGCGCCCTCATCCTGCGTCCCGGGGAGCGGTTGACCGCGTCGGTGGAGGTCTTTCCGCGCGTGCCGCTGCGGCTGTCCGCGTTCGATCCTCAGACGATCCAGGCCGGGGTCGTGCCGGACGGGATTGCCGTCCTGGCTCGGGGGCAGGGCAGTACGAC
Organism: bacterium; assembly: GCA_044869795.1. Lineage (GTDB taxonomy): Bacteria > Sysuimicrobiota > Sysuimicrobiia > Sysuimicrobiales > Kaftiobacteriaceae > DASXUC01. The sequence continues at coordinate 3,604 of JBIOXT010000289.1, forward strand.
GATCCTCGTCCACGCCGGCCGCGCAACGGCCACGCTGGCGGTCGCCGTCCGTGTGGCGGCGGCGCGTCTCCCCACCGGCGTGATGGTCTCGGTCACCGGCCGTCCGGCCGATCCTGACCTCGTGCGCGACGCGGTCCGCCAGGCGATCCTGCGCGCGATCGCGGCACGCCCTGGATCGCTGATCAACATCGGCGCGATCGAGTCGCTGGCGCCTGCGCCGGGGGAGCGGACGAGCACCGCGGTCCCGGTGCAGGTCCGCAATCCCATGGGCGCCCCCGTCAGCGGCACCGTCCGGGCCACGGTGGCCAATGTGCCGATGGATCTCGCCGTTCCCTCGCGGCTGCTCGTCAGCAACCGCCCCGAAACCGTGACGGCCAACGGCGTCCTGTTTGCCGAGATCCTGCAGACCGACGAGGCCGTCCGGCTGCTGTACCACCACACCGATGGGGCGGCGACCAAGAAGGTCATTGCGGTGACGCTTGCCAATCCGACCGACGACCCGGCGACGCTGTTCCTCACGGGGGCCACGGCGGGGCCCGCGACCGATGTCATGTACGCCGGTGCCGCCGCGGCGGACCGGTTCGTGCGCCGCATCGCCGCCGGGCAGGGGTACCTGCTGGCGATCGGGGCGCGGCGGGTGCACACGTTCTCCGTCGTGGAGATGACCCCCGGCGCGCTCGTCACCGGACTGCTGCAGGTCCAACTGCTGCAGGGCAGCCGCCTGCGGGTGACCGTGCAGATCCGGGCCCCCTGGCTGCTGGACCGCACCGTGACCTCAGAGGTGAATCAGGTCGCCTACGCCCACCCGCGGGGCGCCTTTCGCACGGCGGAGGTGAGGATCACCCGCGCCGTCCGCACCGGCGAGCGCGTCGTACTCACCGATCTGGGTTTTGCCGTGACCCCCGACGATCCGGCAACCGGTGAACGTCTGGTTGGGGACTACGGGATTCTCTACCGGCTGACGGTGGAGCTGCTCAACCCGCTGGACCGCGAGGCCGCGTTCACGGTCAGCGCCCAGGCGATGAGCGGGCCCTCGCGGGGGATGCTGCTCGTCGCCGGGACCCCGCTGGACTTCGGTCTGCTCCGCACCGGCGAGGAGCGGGTCCTCACGTCGATCGACCTGGCCGCCGGCGAATCGCGCACGGTGGAGATGCTCACGATGCCCGCGGCCGGATCGTTCTACCCGGTGCGGTTGAGCGTCCGGGGCGCGGCGAAGTGAGCTCCGGCGTCCCGCCGCAGCAGACCATCCGCGAGTCCTGTGTGCTGGCGGGCCGGGGACTGCACACGGGGACCCCCGCCCGGATCCGCTGTCTGCCCGCCCCGCCCGGCGCCGGCATCACGTTCGTGCTGGACGACGTTGAGATTCCGGCCCGCCTCGCGATGGTGGTGGGGACGCATCGGGGGGTGACGCTCGGCCATCGCGGCCGCGTCGTCCGCACCGTTGAACATCTCCTGGCCGCGGCCGGCGGATTGGGGATTGCCAACCTGCGCATCGAAGTCGAGGGAGAGGAACTCCCCGCCCTTGACGGCAGCGCGCGGCCCATCGTCGACGCCCTGCTCGCCGCGGGGCTCGCGGGGCAGGACGCGCCGTGGAACCCGATCGACCTCGCCGAGCCGGTCTGGGTCAATCGCGGCGACGCTGCGGTGATGGCGACGCCCGCGCCGGCGCTGCGCATCAGCTACGTGGTCGCGACCGGCGCATCGGCGGTGGGCGTGCAGACCATTGACGTCGAGGACCCCGCCCGCGCGTTCGCCGAGCAGATCGCGCCGGCGCGGACCTGGGGGTTTGCGTCCGAAGTGGAGGCGCTGCGCGCGGAAGGCCTCGCCCGGGGCGCGTCGGAAGAGAACACGCTGGGGTTGGGGCCCGCCGGCTACCTGTGGCCGGCGCGCTTCGGCGACGAGCCGGTCAGGCACAAGGTCCTCGACCTCCTCGGGGACGTCGCGCTGCTCGGCCGGCCGCTGCGCGCCCACGTGATGGCGATCGCCGCCGGCCATGCGCTGCACATCGATCTGGCGCGGGCAATTGAGGCTCGGGAACCCGGGAACACAGGAACGAGGGAACATGGACCGGCAGGAGGCCCCGCATGATCCTAGAGCGTGATCAGATTGAGCAGATCATTCCCCACCGCCCGCCGTTCCTCTTCGTGGACCGCATCATCGACTTCGACGAGGCCGCCCGGAAGATCGTCGGCGAGTATCTGGTCCGCGGCGACGAGTGGTTCTTTGCCGGTCACTTTCCCGGCCGTCCCGTGATGCCGGGCGTGCTGGTCATTGAGGCGATCGCGCAGACCGCGGCCTGTATGATCCTGCGGGCGCCCGCGTTCACCGACCGCACGCCATACTTCGCCCGCATCGAAAACGCTCGGTTTCGGCGGCCGGTCGTCCCCGGGGACCGGTTGGTCATGGAGGTCTCCCTGCTGTGGTTGAAAGGCCGCGTCGGCCGGACGGCCGGGCGGGCTACGGTCAACGGCGTCGTCGCGGCGGAAGCGGAGTTGACGAGCGTCGCCGGTGAGGATACTACGGTATGACCGTCTCCGTGCACACGACCGCCGTCGTGGATCCGTCCGCCGAGCTCGACGACGGCGTCACCGTCGGCCCGTACGCGGTGATCGGTCCCCGCGTCGTGGTCGGTCCGGGAACCGTGATCGGCCCCCACGCGGTGATCGAACAGGATGTGCACATCGGCGCAGGCAACCGCATCCACACCGGGGTGGCCATCGGGGGCGCGCCCCAACACCGCCACTACGCGGGAGAGCGCACGCACGTGCGCATCGGAGACCGGAATGTGATCTGGGAATACGTCACCATCCACCGCGGGTTCGGCGAAGGGACGAGCACCGAGATCGGTGATGACGCCATCGTGATGGCGGGGGCGCACGTCGGCCACAACAGCCGGGTCGGCAACGGCGCGGTGATCGTCAACGCCGCCATGCTGGCGGGATTTGTCGAGATCGGCGAGCAGGCCAATGTGAGCGGCCTCGTCGGCGTGCACCAGTACGTGCGCGTCGGGCGGCTGGCGATGGTCGGTCCCGTCTCCATGGTCAGGCAGGATGTCCCGCCGTTCGTCGTGACCGCGGGGGCCGCGGCCCGCGCGTACGGCCTGAACACCACGGGGCTGACGCGCGCCGGCGTGACCGCGGAGCATCGTGAGGCGCTGAAGCAGGCGTTTGCCCTGCTGTACCGCGCGCGGCTCGCGCTGCCCACCGCCGTGGCGCGGATGGAGGACGAACTGGGGAGCGATCCCTACGTCCGGGAGATGATCACCTTCCTGACGGCCGGAACACACCACCGCGGAATCGTGCCGTGGTCGCGCGAAGCGCCGTCGGACTGATCGCCGGGTCCGGCCGGCTCCCCGAACTGCTCGCGGAGTCGGTCCGTATGCACGGAGATCCTCTCGTCGTCTTCAGCCTGCCCGGCGCCGGCGCCGCGGCGGGCCGCCATGCCGACCACCGCTACGATGTGGGATTTGCCGATGTGCGCCAGATCCTGACGGCCCTTCAGGAACACGGCGTGCGTGAGCTCGTCTTTGCGGGAGGCGTGCCGGGCCGCGAGATCTCCGCCGGCGGCGACAGCGTCCTGCGCACCTTCCTCGCCGCGAACCGCGATCGGAGCGGACAGTCGCTCTTCCGGCAGGGCATGGCGCTGCTCGAGTCGATGGGCATCGCGGTACGCAGCCCGCTGGACATCCGGCCCGATCTGGCGATGCCCGACGGCGTCCTGACTGTGCAGGCGCCCACCGACACCCAGTGGAGCGACATCGGGCGCGGGATGGCCGTCGCCGGCAGGCTTGCGGGCGAGGAGATCGGGCAGGCTGTGGCGCTGCTGGGCGGCGTCGTCATTGCGATCGAGGCGGCGGAGGGTACCGATGCGATGATCGCGCGCGCCGGATCGCTGGCTTCCGGCGTCGTCGTCACCAAGGCCGCGCGGCCGCACCAGGATCCCCGTTTTGACCTTCCCACTGCCGGCGTCGAAACGATCGAGCGGATGCGCAACGCGCGGGCGGCGGTGCTGGCGATGGAAGCCGGCCGCACACTGCTGATCGACCGCGCGGCCGCCGTCGCCGCCGCCGATGAGGCCGGGATCGTCATTGTCGGCGTCCACCCGTAGAGTCTTCTTTGTTGCCGGCGAGGTCTCCGGCGACATCCAGGCCGCGCACTTGATCGAAGAGCTGCGCCGGCGCGATCCCCGGATCGAGACGATGGGCGTCGGCGGCGCCCGCATGGCGGCCGCGGGGATGTCGGTGCTGTTCGACAGTTCGCGCTGGGGCGTCATCGGGCACGTCGAGCCCCTGCGGCGGGCGCCGGAGTTTCTCCGAGCCCTGCGCGCCGTCGGCGCGGCCGTCAGACGGATCAGCCCGGACGTGCTGGTGCTCGTCGACTTCCCGGGATTCAACCTGCGGCTGGCTCAGGCGCTGCGGCGGACCGTGCCGATCCTCTACTACGTCCCGCCGATGGTTTCGGTGCGGGCCGGTCATCGCGCAGCGTCGATCGCCGCGCTGGGGATGCGCCTGCTGGCGGTCTTTCCCTTCGAGGCGGAGGCCTATCGCGCGGTGGGCGCAGACGTCGTGTTCATCGGCCATCCCGCCGTCGGCGCGGCGCGCCCGCATTACGACGCCGCATCCCGGCGCGGGCAGCTGAGCCTTCCCGCAGAGGCCCGCGTCGTCGGGCTCGTCCCGGGCAGCCGCGCCCAGGAGATCGCCGTCCATCTGCCGGTCATGCTCGAGACCGCGGCGGCGCTGCGGCGGGGACATCACGATCTCGCGTTTGTGCTGCCGTTGGCCGCCGAGCACCTGCGTCCGGATGTCGACCGCGTCCTGCGCGGTAGTAGTGTCGCCGCGGCGGTCACGACCGAGGTGTACGACGCGATGGCGGAGTGCGAAGTTCTGATGGCGGCCAGCGGGACCGTCACGCTGGAAGCCGCGCTGCTGGGAGTGCCGATGGTCGTCGTGTACCGGCTGCCGTGGTTGAGCTGGCAGGTCGCCCTGCGCCTGATGTCCACACGCCATGTGTCCCTGCCCAACCTGCTGGCCGGCCGGGAGATCGTTCCCGAGCTCATGCAGCGCAGCTTCACCGCGGCGAACCTGACCGCGGCGGTCGAGCGTCTGCTGGACTCCGCTCCACGCCGGGCCGAGATGGCCGCAGATCTCCGGGCCGCCGTGGCCCATCTCGGTCCGCCCGGCGCCGTGGGCCGGGCCGCCGACGAACTCCTCACCATGCTCACTCCGTAAGATAAGATGGAAGGAATCGCTATGCTGAGGCGCTGGCTGCCGGTGGTCTGGATCGTGGTAGGCGTCATCGTCGGCGTGGCCGCGGCGCGAATCTGGCAGGGGACGCCGGAGGCCGAGCTGTCGCCGCGATCTCCCGCCGTTCCGGCCCCGGCCAAGCCGGGCGGTTCGAAGCTCAAGCCGGCCGCCCCGCCCGCGCCGGCGACCCTCCCCCCCGCACAGCTGCAGCAGGGCACCCTGACCGGGACGGACGAGCAGGGGCGCAAGCAGTGGGAGCTCTCCACAGACAGTCTGGCCACCGATGAGACCCACCACCGCGTCCAGCTCGAGCGCGTGCGGGGGAAGTTCTACAAGGATGGGAAGGTCCAGATGTCCCTCGCCGCCGCGCGAGCCGTCTTCTTCACGGACACGAAGGATGTCGAGCTCACCGGAAATGTGCAGGCGGTGACCCAGGATGGCCGCACGATGCGCGCCCCCTATGCGCGGTGGGAGGCGTCGCGGAAACGGCTGATCGCGTCAGGCGGCGTGGTGGTCACCCAGCAGGGCATGACGATCCGGGCCGATCAGGTGATTTCCGACCTCGCCCTGAAGAACACGACCTTCAGCGGTCATGTCGTGGTCACCGTGGCCGAGGGGAAATGAGATCCGCGGCGGCGGTGGTCCTCGCCGCTGTGGCCGTCGTGCTGGCGCCGGCCGGCCCGGCTTGCGCGCAGAGCGCGCCGACGGAGATCACCGGCGCCACCCACGTCGACATCGACGAACGGACGGGGATCTGGCGTCTGTCCGGATCCCCCGTCGCGGTTCGGCGCGGGCAGGTCCTGCTGCGGGCCCCCCGCATCGTCTACGACACGAAACAGAAGATCGTCGAGGCTACCGGCGGGGTGACCTACGCGGACCCTGAGACAGAATTCGCCTCCGCGGCGGCGACGGTGTGGCTGGCCGAAGAGCGGCTGACCGCGACCGGCGCGGTGACAGGCACGTTGAAAGGCCAGGCGCAGGAGACCCGCCTGCGCGCCGCGCGCGTCGATGCCTGGCGGGCCCCGCGCAGGATGGTCGCCACGGGCAACGTGGTCTTGACCCGGGCCGGGATGACGCTGACCGGCGAGCGCGTCGAGTACGATGACGCCGGACAACGCGCCGTGGCCACCGGAACGCCGAGCGTCTCCGCCGAGGAGGGCACGCTGACGGCAGACCGCATCGATGCGGCGCTGGCGACCGAAGAGGTCACCGCCGAAGGTCATGTCCATCTCGTGAAGGGCGACATCGACGCCGTGGCGCCGCGGGCGGTGCTGCGGCATCGGGACGGGGTGGCGACGTTGACCGGTGGCGTCACCGTGCGCCGCGGCAGGCTGGTGGCCACCGCGCCCACCATGGTCATCGACCTCAAGAAGAACACGATCACCGCCACCGGCGGCGCGACCATTACGGCCCCACCTGCGCCAGCCCCACCTGCGCCATAACCGCTGCATGCTGGAAGCCCTCGATCTGGTCAAACGCTACGGTCCGCGGACCGTCGTTGACGGCGTGTCACTGCGTGCGGAGCGTGGACAGATCCTCGGTCTGCTCGGCCCCAACGGGGCTGGGAAGACAACGACGTTCTACATGATCGTGGGGTTGGTGCGGCCGGATCGGGGCGCGGTGGCGCTCGACGGGCGTCCGCTCACCGCGCTGCCCGTCCACACTCGCGCGCGCAGCGGCATCGGGTACCTGGCGCAGGAGCCATCGGTCTTCCGCGGCCTCAGCGTCGAACAGAACATTCGGATGGTATTGGAAGCGGCCGACCACCCGAAGGCCGACGTCCTGCTGGAGACCCTGCTCGAGGAGTTCGGCCTGCGCCGGCTGCGTGGGCAGTTGGGGATCACACTGTCCGGCGGTGAGCGGCGCCGGGTCGAGATTGCCCGGGTCCTGGCGATGGAGCCGTCGTACATGCTGCTGGATGAACCCTTCACGGGCATCGATCCACGGTCGGTGGCGGAGATTCAGGACATCGTGGGGCAGCTTCGCAGCAGAGGCCTGGGCATCGTCATCACGGACCACAACGTTCGCGACACCCTGGCCATCACGGACCGCGCCGTCATCATCTACGAAGGCCGGACGCTGCTGGCCGGGACATCCGCGGAGATCCTGGCGGACCCCGAAGTCCGCCGGGTGTTCCTGGGGGAGCGCTTCAACCTCTGATGGGTCTGCTCGATCGCTACATCTGGAGACAGCTCCGCGGCGTGCTGCTGTTCGGCGTCGCCTTCTTCACGACATTCCTGATGGTCAACCACCTCTTCGTGCTGGCCAGACTGAACCGCAGCGGCGGCTTCACCTTCGCGCTGGTGGAACTGGCGGTCTACCGCGTCCCCTTCTTCGCCGTCTACAGCCTGCCGATGGCCACGCTGCTGGCCTCGCTGCTGGCGGTCGGCCGGCTCAGCGACGGGCAGGAGATCACCGCGATGCGCACCAGCGGGATCTCCCTCCGGCGCATCGTCGTGCCCCTGGTGCTGGCCGGATTGGTGATCGGCATCGGGTCGGTGCTCGCCAGCGAATTCATCGTGCCGCCATCTGAAGAAGCCTACCGCCAGGCCCTCGCGCGCACGATCCGCGGCCAGAGCACGGTCCAGCGGCTGCTGTTCCGCGAGGTCGACGACGGCATCGAGTCCGCGTTCTTCGTGCGCCGCTTCCGGGTGGCCGACGGGGAGATGGAGGGCGTCCTCGTCAACCAGCTCGAGGGCGGGACCCTGCGCCGCGTCATCGAAGCCGCCCGCGCCAAGTACGTCAACGGCCAGTGGGTGTTCGAAGACGGGGTCTTGCACTCGTTCTCCGAGGGGACGACGGTGACCAGCCGGTTTGACCGGCTGCGCGTCCAGCTGCGCCGCACGCCCCGGGAAGTGGCCGCAGAGCAGCGCGAACCATCGGACATGACCATCCGCGAGCTGCAGACGTACATCCGCCTCCTGCAGGGCTCGGGCCAGCGCCTCGCCCCCTACACCGTGGAGCTGCAGTCCAAACTGGCCCTGCCGTTCTCCGCGGCATTGTACGCCATGCTGTCGCTGCCGCTGGGCCTGCGGCCCCACCGCTCCGGCCGCGCGATCGGCTTGGGCCTCACCGTGCTGGTGCTGGTGGCTTACTACATCCTGAGCTCGGTGACCGTCACACTCGGACTGAACGGCCGTCTCAGCCCCGTCGCGGCGGCGTGGCTGCCCAACGTCGCCCTCGCCCTGGTCGGGATCGTCCTGTTGTGGAGGGCGGATCACTGAGGTGCCGATCGTCGGTCGTGGATCATCGATGGTCGATGAAGGGCGTCCATCGTGAAGACTGACCAACAGGCCGCGACGACCGACGACCGACGACCGACGACCGACCTATCCGTTATCGTCCCCACGTACAATGAGCGCGATTCGCTGCCCACACTGCTGGCGCGGCTGGGGGACGTCGGGCGCGCGGTGTCCCTGGAGGTGGTCATCGTCGATGATGCATCCCCCGACGGGACCGGCGCGCTGGGGGAAGATCTTGCCCGGGACGCCTCCGTTCCCGTTGTCGTCCTGCACCGGGGCGCGAAATCCGGGCTCGCCTCGGCGGCCATCGACGGCGCGGCTGCGGCGCGGGGCGGGATCGTGACCGTGATGGATGCCGATCTGTCCCATCCCCCCGAGGTGCTGCCGGCGCTGACCGCCGCCATCGAGCGAGGCGCGGACGTCGCGGTCGCCTCACGCTACGTCCGCGGGGGCGGCATCGAGTCCTGGCCCGCGACCCGCCGCCTGCTCAGCCTCGCCGCCACTTGGTTGGCGCGGACGGTGCTGGCGCTGCCGGTGCGCGATCCGCTCTCCGGATTCTTCGCCGCCCGCAGGCGGCTGCTCCGCGATGCCCGGTACCGCGGAGTGGGCTACAAACTGCTCATCGAGATTCTCGCCTATCATCCGCGCAGCGCCGTCGTCGAGATCCCGTACCGGTTCGTCGACCGCCGCGCCGGCCAGTCCAAGCTCACGGTGGGTGAAGTGCGCGCGTTCTTCGCGCTCTTGGCCGCCCTGTGGAGAGATCGGCGGCGGGGAAGACTCAAATGATAAGATAGGGTCCGATGGAAATCGGCGTTGTGCTCATCCCGGTCCTCGTCCTCGTCAGCGGCGCGATTGCGCTCATCGGCAATCGGCTCGGCCGCGCGATCGGCCGCCGGCGCCTTTCGCTGTTTGGCCTCCGTCCCCGCTACACCGCGCAGGTCGTGACGGTGGTCAGCGGGATCCTGATCACCGCGACGACCCTGATCGTCGTGCTGTTGATATCGCAGGAGGCGCGCGTGGCGTTGTTCCGGCTGAACGAGGTGCTCGCCGAGACGCGCCGCCTGGAGGCCGAGATCAAGCGGCAGGAAGACCGGTTGAAGCAGCTTGCGTTGGGCGACATCGTCTACCTCAACAACCAGGAAGTCATCCGCGATGTCATCGACGGCCGCCTCCCCCTCCAGGGCATCCAGCAGCGCGTTCAGGCGATGGTCAAACGGGCCAGCGAGCTCGCGGCAGACAACGGCGCGGGCGCGGACGGCAACGGCAACGTGATTGTGCCCAGCCCCCCGAATGTGACGTGGGCGAAGATCAACGAGCTCATCGACGTCCGCGACATCGAGACGGTGGTCCGCCTCGTCGCCAGCCAGAATACATTGCGCGGCGAGCCCTTGCCGGTGTTCGTGCAGTTGTTTGACAACCGCCTCGTTTACCGCAAAGGCATGGTCCTGGCTCGGGCCCAGGTCGATGGGCGCGGCTCCCGAGAGGACATCGGGCAGGCGCTGCTCAGGCTTGCGGACCGGGCCGGCCGCGAGGCCCGGGGCAAGGTGCTCTCGCCGCCGTTCACGATCATCTCGGCGCTGCCTGCGGCAGGCGTTAACGTGGACGATCAGCGGGCCACCATCACCCGGCTGCAGCGGCTGCGGCGGCCGGAGACCGTGGTGGTGATCGCGGCACAGGATGTCTATACGATCGGTCCGTTGATCCTCAGTTACCGCCTCCAATAACCCCCGACGACAAGGGACCTTCCGTTGAACGTGGAATCTCCTTCATCAAGGGCGTGGGTTCCCCACGTATCGTGGGGCGAAGAGGGAAGTCCGGTGAGAGTCCGGCGCGGTCGCGCCGCTGTAACCGGCGAGCTGCTCTCCACGTAGGCCACTGCGCCGTTCGGTACGGGGCGGGAAGGCGGAGAGCGCGAGGACCCGGGAGCCAGAAGACCTGCCCACCTGCCCAATCGCCACACGCCTTCGCGGCAGAGGAGGTGGGCGGGATGCGGTTCCGCTTGGTGCCTGCGGTCTGTGCGATCGCAGGCCTCTTGTGTGTCATCGGTCAGCCCGTACCAAGTCGACCGTTCGACTTCGCGTCGGTGCGGCTGGCCGCGGTCGATTGGGTACGGGCTCAAGAACCGCCGGAATTTGAGGGAGACGAGATCATCGTGCCGGGGCGCAGGCCCCAGGCCCCGGCCACGACCCCCGCCTACGTCACCGTCATTCCCGGCAGTCTGCTGCGCCAGCTCGGGTTTGCGACGCTGGCCGACGCCCTGCAGTTCTTCGCGGAGATCACCGTGCGCAGCGCCGGCGTCGGCCCGGGAGGGCTGCAGCAGGTTTCGATTCGCGGGTCGACCCCGCAGCAGGTCCTGGTGATGCTCGATGGGGTTCCCCTCAATGGGACCTCGCAGTTCGGCATCAACCTGAGCACGATCACCCTCGCCGACGTCGAGCGGATCGAGATCCTGCGCGGGCCGTACTCGGCGATCTACGGCAGCGGCGCGCTGGGGGGCGTGATCAATATCGTGACCCGCGGCGATCCACGGTCCGAGGGCTCCGCGTCCGGCAGCACAACCCCCGGAACTCAGGCCGCCGTCAGGTTCGGCCGGGCATTCGCGGGCGGGAGCCTGAGCATCGGCGCGGAACAGCTGTGGACGGCCGGGGGCCGCCCCAACTCCGACGCGCGCCGGTGGACGGCCGGCGGCCGGGTCGTGCTCCAGCGCGGCCCGACCTCGCAGTTCACGTTGTTGCTGAATCATACGACGGGGGAAGCCGGCGCCCCGGGCAGCACGTTCTTCCCGTCGTTGACCGACAGAGTGTCCGACGGCCGGACGGTGGCCAGCCTCACGTGGAGTGCCAAACGCCCGGCCGGCGGCGAGACCCAGGTCCGCATCTGGGGGTTCACCGACCGGATCACGTTTCTGTCGCCGTCCTTTGGCTACCGCGCGTCTTCAAACGGCGCCGCCTCCGGCATCAGCTGGCAGCTGCTGCGGCCGGTGCCTCGCGGGTTACTGACCTGGGGAGTGGAAGCGCAGCAGGCCTGGTTTGCCTACCGTGACGCATCTCCGTTCGGCGGCAGCCGCTTTGCTGCATCCGAGACGACGGTGGCCGGCTATCTGCAGTACGATCTCGTGATCCATGAGAAGACGCTGCTTGGGGTCGGCCTGCGCTACGATGTGGACTCGCTGTACGGGTCCCAGCTCAACCCGCGGGTGGGATTTGTCCACTTCCTCACTCCCACGCTGCGCCTGCGCGGGGGGATCGGGCGCACGTTTCGCGGTCCGACCTTCGGCGAACTGTTCTTCCCCGGGTGCAGCAACGCGGGATTGAAGCCCGAGACGGCCTGGTCGGCGGATCTCGGACTGGAAGCCGCCGTGCGGCCGGGCCTGCTGGTGCGCGTCAACGGGTTCACCACCCAGGCCCGGAACCTCATCGTCGGCGGGTGCAACCCACACAACGTCGGTCTGGCCGCCGTCTCGGGGTTCTCCGCTGAACTGGTCGGCCGGCTCTCCGATCGCTGGGCCGTCAGCGCGAACGTGACGTGGACGCATGGAGTTGACATGGCGACGGGGCGTCCGATCCTGCGGCTGCCCGCCGCGCAGGCCAACCTGATCCTGCGCTACACGATCGACGTGAAAAGGAGTCTTGCCCTCCTGGCGAACTACGTATCGGATCGGACCGACCTGGACTTCTCGACGTTTCCCGCACAGATCGTCTCCCTGCCGCCCTACCTCACCGTGGGAGTACGATATGAGCACCGGCTCGCGGACTGGGTCGTCAGGGCCGGCATCGATAACGTGTTTGACGTGCGGTACGAACCATTGCGCGGGTACCCGGCCCCCGGCCGAACCCTCTACGTGCAATTCGGCAGGGCGTTCTGAGAGAGGGAGGAGATCCGATGAGCCTGAGATTGCTGGCGGTTGCCGTGCTGATCGCGGCCGCGGCGGCGTCCCGCGTGCTGCCCCATCCTCCGAACGTGACCCCCATTGCCGCGGTGGCGTTGTTCGGCGGGGCATCCTTCGCCGACACCCGGGTCGCCGTCGCCGTTCCGCTGGCGGCGATGCTGCTCAGCGACCTGGTCTTGGGGCTGCACGGCACGATGCCCTTTGTCTACCTCAGTTTCCTGCTGATCACCGGCATCGGCCTCTGGCTGCGCCGGCACCGGTCGATCACCCCCATCGCCGGCGCCGCGCTGGCCGCGTCCGTGCTGTTCTTTGCGATCACGAACTTCGGCGTCTGGGCGACATCGACGTTCTATCCCAAGACGGCGGCGGGACTGTGGGCCGCCTACGTTGCCGGCTTGCCGTTCTTCCGAAACACGGTGGTCGGTGATCTGTTCTACTGCGCGGTCCTCTTCGGTGGATTCGCCATGCTGGAACGCCTGGTGCCGGCCCTCCGGGCCCGGGGCACAGCGCTGCAACCGTGACAGTGGGGGGACCGCTGGGGAGGATTGCCGCCGCGTTTGGCGTCGCCGTGCTTGCGGCGGCGTCCACGCCGATCGTCCGAACAACACCCGAGGGCCGGCCGGCGGCCACCCGCCGCTTTCCAACAGATCTGACGCCGGTTGCGGGGTCCACCCGGGCTCCCACGGCTGTTGAAGAAGGTGATCCGGTTCCGCCGCGTCCACCCGGGGTCGGTGCATTGCGGGTCCCGTCGAACCTCCGGCGCCAACCGCAGAAAACCGCGCCCCGGTCCGGTCGGTCATCGCCGGCAGTGCCCAGCGGGCCGGCTCGCCGCCCGTCTGCTGCCCGGCATCGCGCTGCGCGGGCACCCGTCGCCGCGGGTGCCCAGCCCGCCGGACGGTCCGACGGGTCCACGACGGCATCTGCGCCGTCCACCCAAACGGTCCCTGACGTCGACGTTCCTCCCGCCGCGATCGACGCGGCTGCACCGGTGGCGCCGATTCCCGCGCCGGCCGGGCCTGTGCTGACGCCCCCTGTCCCTATCGAGCAGCCTCCCCTCCACCCGGTGATGCAGGCTTCGGTGACCACCGCGCCCGGAGGCATCAGCGGCCTTGAGGAATTTTCGGTTCGGGGAAAACTGCAAGCCCGGCTGCTGATCAGAGCCGATGGAACGGTGGGCGCTGTGGAGATCCGCGTGTCCTCAGGCGACCCGCGCCTCGATGACGCCGCGCGCCGCGGCTTGCTGCAGTGGCGCTTTGCCCCCGCCCGCCGCGACGGCGTGCCGATCGACGCCTACCTTGTGCTGTGGGTGACTTTCCATGAATGATCAGCCGTCCTCGCCCGCCTCACCATCGGCCGCCGAGGTGTCAGGACTCGGCCCCGCGGTGGGGCCGGTGACCGGCCGCTACGAAGCGCAGGTGCTGCAGGTGCAGCGGATCGTCCTGCTGACGACGGCCGCGCTGTACTCGGCGGGCCATGCGGCGATCGGCCTCACGCTGATGCTCGCGGCCGTCGTGGCGGAGGCGATCCTGACGCGGCGCCTGCCCTGGCGGCGGAATGCCCTCGATCCGTACCTCCTCGCGTTCATCGGCGTCTTCATCGTATCCGGTCTCTTCTCCGCCTTCCGATCCGTCGCGACCGGGTCCGCGCTGCTCGCCGCGCTGGCGATCTATCTCTCCTATGGTCCGCTCTACCGGGTCCTCGCCGACGACCACGGATTTGTCCGGCCGTTCTTCTCGGCCTGGTTTGCGGGAGGCGTGGCGGCCGCGGTGCTCGCGTTGTTCTCGTTCTCGAGCGGCCCTCACCTGCAGATCGCCCTGCCGGCGCTGGGTTCCAATGGGTTGGGCAGCACGTTTCTCATCGCCCTGGTGCTCGGCGTCGGGCTGGTGCTGACCCTTTCGTCGCCGCTGCGCTACGTGGTCGGCGCCGGCGTGCTGATCGTTGCCGCCGCCCTGGCCATCACTCTGTCGCGCGGCGCCTGGATCGGCGCCGCGGCCGGGTTGATCGCGTTGTTCCTGCTGTCATGGCGCCGCCGCCTTTGGCCGGTCATCCTGAGCGCGGTCGTCGCGATCGTGCTCTCGCTGGCGCTGTTCGGCGGCGAGGGTGCCGTGCTCAGAAAGAAAGTCGTCTCCATCGTCAACCCGACGCGGAACAAGGCCCGGCTGTTCCTGGCTCGTTCGGCGCTGGCGATCGCCGCCGACCATCCCCTGATCGGGTCAGGGCTGAACACCTTTGTGCTCGTCCATCCCCATCCGAGCGTCGCCAACGATCCCTATGCGCTGAAGCGGAGGCAGCGGGTCCAGCCGTTTGCGCACAACGTCCTTCTCAACATGGCCGCGGAGGGCGGCCTGCTGGGGTTGGGGTCGTTCGTCGCGCTGCTGATCCGGGGCTGCGCGGCCGGCTGGCGCTGGCATCGGGCGGTGTCGGGAGCCGATCGCGCCCTCAGCGCGGCTGCGCTCGCGATGTTCGTGGGGCTGCTCACCCACCAGTTGTTTGACGGGACCGTGCTCTCCGTGCACATCGGCGCAGGTTTGTGGTTCCTGCTGGCCACCATGGTGGTCAATGAACCCCGCGGCGTTCGCGGAGGTCCGCCGCCGTGAACAGCCGGGTGCCCGTAGTGCTGGCGGTCGATCCCGGGCGAGGGAAGTGCGGGATGGCCGTCGTTGATCGGTCGGAGGTGGCGGCGCGGGGGGTAGTCCCGATCGATCGTGTGGTGGCCGCGGCGGTCGGCTGGGCGCGCGAGTTTGGGATACACACCATCGTGCTGGGAAACCGCACCGCGGCGGAGGACGTGGAGGCACGACTGGCCGCGGCGCTGCCCGCGGCGACCATCGTGAAGGTGGATGAGGCGGGGACGACCGAGGCCGCGCGGCGGCGATATTTCGCCGAGCACCCACCCCGCGGATGGCGCCGGTTGATCCCCCTGGGAATGCAGGTTCCGCCCGAGCCCTATGACGACTACGTGGCGGTTATGCTCGCAGAGCGGTTTTTGGGCATCCTCGGCCCGGGCAGGGGAGCCCCCAAAAGGCCGGTTGTCGGCCGTCCCGGGAGGAGGAGAAGGTCGCCTGATGGCGTATAGCACCCAGGGTTAGCTTGCGGCCCCGGACAGGGGCTCTGCGGGTCTGCGTGCATTTATCTGTCAAGATCGACCCGCAATAGATGTTCGAAGTGTCACCCGCCGTTCGACCCTCGATCATGATGGGTCCAGCGCGGTGAAGGCGGAAGAAGGGGGGGCCGATCCTATTACCTCCGCCGAGCCGGAATGGTAGGGGACGAATACAGCCGATGGTCTGTTGGTCGCGCAGAGAGGAAACACGCACACTCGTCTGCTCTGCCGGCAGGCCGCGGCCCACTACATAGGGGGTAACGAGCCGACATGAAGAAAGTCGCGCTTGCCTTTGCAGCATTGCTCGTGCTCATGGTTGTCGCCCCCGCCTTCAGCCAGCCGTTTGCGGACGTGCCCACGGATCACTGGGCATTTGACGCGATCGCGGAACTGGCTGCGAAGGGGATCATCGAGGGCTACCCCGATGGAACCTTCAAGGGCGATCGGGCGCTGACCCGGTACGAAATGGCCATGGTGATCGCCAGAGTCCTGGCGCGCATCGAGGCCATCAAGATCCCGCCGCCTCCGGCGCCGACCAAGATTCCGCCGCCTGAGGTCACGCGGGCCGACATCCAGACCCTGCAGCGGCTGATCAACGAATTCCGCGCAGAGCTGGCCGCCCTCGGCGTGCGGGTCACCGCGGTGGAGGAAGAACTCACCGCCTTAAAGGCGCGTGTGGACAACACCTTCATCACCGGTGACTGGACTTACATCTACGCCCCGGGCGCACCGAAGAAGAGCAGCTGGGAAGGCGCTCCCTTCCCCAGCGTCATGCGCGATCGGGCACGCCTTACCTTCCGGGGCCGCGTCGGGAGCCACGTGTCGGTCTTCCTGCGGGCCCGCTGGAACAGCCTGATCTCGGGCTTCAGCGGCGGATCGACGCTCGTTGTCGACTTCGACCGGATCTACATGGACTACAACGCGCCGTTCGGGGTGACGTTCCGCGTCGGCCGCGATTACTGGGGATTGGGTGACAACGGGATCCTGCTCGTGGGCCTGTTCTCCAGAGAAGGCGTGCGGGCGACGGGAACCTTCGGTCCACTCAGCCTGACGGCGCTGTCCTTCCTGGGACCGCCCAACCTCGTCGGGCAGCTGGGCGCGGTAGCCATTCCGTCCTGGGCGACCTACGCGTTCCGCGCGTCGGCGACCCTCATCCCCGGCTGGAGCTTCGGCGTGAACTTCCGCGCCGATCGCTGTGTGCTGGCGGCGTGTGGAACCGGCGGCGTACTCAACAGCTGGAACGTGGTCTCAGGGATCATCCTGGGCATCTGGACCGGGGCCGGTTGGAGCTTCGACTGGTCGGGCGACATCATCCCGGGAATTACGTTCTCGGGTGAGTGGGCGAACTACACGCCCAGTGCGGGCTGCCCGACGTTCGCGGTTGGCGTCTTCAACACCAACACCGGTTGTAGCGCCCTGTTCGTCAACCTGGGGTTTGACCTCGGACGGTTGACCGGCATGACGGCCTTCCGCCCGATGGCCAACGTCTGGTACAAGAACTACGGCGCCTACTACGTGCTGACCCAGTCCAACAACTTCAGCCTGGGCGGCCTGTGGTGGGGTTACAACAACCGGAACGTGAGGGGCTGGGGCGCGGACATCAGCATCGTGCCCATCAACAACCTCACGTTGTACTTCGCGTATGAGAACACGATCGTGAATTCGGCGAACCTGTACTGGAACTTCCCGGCGGTGTTTGCCGGCGACAACGTCGTCGCCTATCTCGTCCGTGCCCAGTACGCGCTGGGACACAACGGGAACATTGCCGTGGAGTATTACAACTACCGCAACGTGACGACCGCGCATTTGGTCGAGAGTCTGGTCGCGGTTCGTCTGTTTACCCGCTGGTAGTTGGCTCGTCGCAGGTGGGCCCGGGGGGAACTTCCCCCGGGCCCTTTTCGTTTCTGAGGAGAACCTTCCGCTTCGGCGCGGCCTGCGCTACAATAGCGGTCGGAGGGAGTCGGCAATGAAGATCGCGTTGGTCATGTTGGTGCTTG
>JBIOXT010000290.1:0-7345 GCA_044869795.1 bacterium
TGGCCACGCACGTGAGCACCGGAGGCCGCCAGCCGCCGGGATGAGGGTTGAGGCCCAGCATCATCTTCACTTCCGCGACGGTGCGGTCGGCATCGCCCCGGTCGGCCTTGTTGACCGCGAAGATGTCGCCGATCTCCATAATGCCGGCTTTGATGGTCTGCACCGCATCGCCGAGCCCCGAGACGAGAACGATGACGACGGTGTCGGCGGCTCCTACGACGTCAACTTCCGCCTGACCGGTCCCGACCGTTTCGATCAGGATCAGGTCGTAGCCGATCGCATCGAGCAGCTTCGCGACGTCGCTGGTTGCCGGCGCCAATCCACCCAGGCTCCCCCGCGTCGCCATGCTGCGGACGAACACGTCGGGATCGGAGGCGTGGGCCTGCATGCGGATGCGATCTCCGAGGATCGCCCCGCCCGTGAAGGGGCTGGTCGGGTCGACGGCGATCACCGCGACCCGGCGGCCCCCATTCCTCCACTGCCGGATCAACGCGTCGGCCAGCGTGCTCTTGCCGGCCCCCGGAGGCCCGGTGATGCCGATCGTATAGCCGCGGCCTGTCCGCGGGTGCAGCGTACGCAGCGCGGCCTGTCCTTCGGGCGTGCCGTCCTCGATCAATGAGATCAACCGCGCCGTGGCTGGATGCGATCCTGCCAGCACGTCGTCGATAAGGGAAGTCGTCTCCACGTCGTCGACTCGGGGTGAGCTAGACGACCACGGGCGGCCGATAGACCCCAAAGACGGCGCGCAGCGTGTCGCAGATCTCGCCCACCGTCGCATACACCTTCACCGCTGCGATGATGTGGGGCATCAGATTTTCGGTGCCGCCGGCAGCCCGGCGCAATCTCCCCAAGGCCCGCTCCACGGCATCCCCGTCGCGGTCCCGGCGCACCCGCGCGAGGTTGGCGAGCTGTCGCTGAAGGATCTCCGGCGCCACCCGCAGCAGATCCGGATGGACCGCGTCGTCCACCTGGAACCGGTTCACGCCGACGACGATCTGGTCGCCGGATTCAATGGACTGGGATTCGCGGTACGCGGACTCGGCGATCTGGCGCTGGATCAACCCGGACTCCACGGCGGCGAGCACGCCGCCGGTATCTTCCACCTGCTGGATCAGCGCAGCGGCCTGACGTTCGATCTCCGTGGTCAGCGCCTCGATGTAGTAGGATCCCGCCAGCGGGTCCACCGTGTCGGCGACGCCGCTCTCGTACCCAATGACCTGTTGGGTGCGGAGGGCCAGCAGGGCGGACTCGTCCGTCGGCAGGGCGAGGGCCTCGTCCTTCGCGTTGGTGTGCAGCGACTGGGTGCCGCCCAGCACCGCGGCCAGCGCCTGAATCGCCACGCGCACGACGTTGTTGTCCGGCTGCTGCGCGGTCAGCGCCACCCCGGCCGTCTGGGTGTGGAAGCGGAGCGCAGCAGAGCGCGGATCCTTCGCGCCCAGGCGATCCCGCACCAGACGCGCCCAGAGCCGGCGGGCGGCGCGGAACTTACTGACTTCCTCCAGCAGGTTCATCTGCGCGGCGAAGAAGAACGACACGCGCGGCAGAAACCGGTCCGCGGGCAGGCCGGCATCGATGGCGGCGCGGGCGTAGGTCAGCGCGTTGGCCAGCGTGAACGCCACTTCCTGGACCGCCGTCGCTCCCGCCTCCCGGATGTGATACCCGCTGATCGAGATCGGGTTCCACCGCGGGAGGTGATCGGCGCAGTAGGCGAACATGTCGGTGATCAGTCGCAGCGACGGTGCGGGCGGGTAGATGTACGTGCCGCGGGCGATGTACTCCTTGAGGATGTCGTTCTGCGTCGTCCCGTCCAGCACCGCAGCGGCCACACCCTGGCGCTCGGCGACGGCGACGTACATCGCCAGGAGGATCGACGCGGTGGCGTTGATCGTCATCGATGTCGAGACCTTGTCCAGGGGAATGTCGGTGAAGAGGCGCTCCATGTCCGCGAGGGAGTCGATCGCCACGCCGACCTGGCCCACTTCGGCGCGCGCCAGCTCGTGGTCGGAGTCGTACCCCATCTGGGTCGGCAGATCGAACGCCACGGAGAGGCCGGTCTGCCCCTGGGCCAGCAAGTAACGGTAGCGGCGGTTGGATTCCTCGGCCGTCGCATAGCCGGCGTACTGACGCATCGTCCACAACCGGCCGCGGTACATCGTGGGGTAGATCCCGCGGGTAAACGGAAACTCGCCCGGCACGCCCAGATCGCCCGCCGCATCGACCGGGGCATCGGCGGGCGTATAGACCCGCTTCACGGTGATGCCGTCAAGTGTTTCGAACTTCGGCCGCCGTTCTGGAGAATCCAATCCGGTCGTCCCCCGGCAGTGTCGGTCAGAGTTCGGCTTCTTCTTCCTCTTCTTTCTGCTGCCGCTCGCGCAGCCCCGGCCGGTACGCCAGGACATAGCGCGCGATCTGGAAACTGCAGGCCTCCCAAAAGCGGATCCCGCGCATGTTGTCGGCGATGACCGACGCGTGCACATCGGCGATGCCCTGCTCCTGGAAGAATCCAATGATCGCCTCCGCCAGTTTGCGGCCGAATCCTTCGCGGCGGTATTCGGGATAGATGAAGAACTCGGCGATCATCCCCTGCTGCCGCTGGCGCTCCACGGGCTGCGCCATCACGACGGCCACGGCGAATCCCACCTTCCGCGGGCCGTCCACCGCCCACCAGATGTGCCGGTGCTTGCCCTGCTCGGTGAAGATGTGGCGGAGATAGGCGTCGAGCCATTCCTCCGACGGCGCCTCGCCGCCGATTTCCTCACGGTACTTGCGGAGCCACTCGCGGAATTTCTTGTCGTCGGAGGTGACGTACTCTAATTTCATGCGCTGTCGGATTCACGGACCGAGATGATGGCGTGTTTGAAGATGAGCTCGCGCCCGGAGGGGGTGGCGACGATCACACTGTAGGTCCCATACTCGAGAATCACGGCCCGCGGGAGCTGGTACCCATCACGGCAGGTGATCTCCACCGGCGTCGCCTGGTCCACCAGGGCGCGGAAGTAGTCGTCCTCCATGCTGCGCCGCGGCGGGCCCCCGCGATCCGCGCGCACCTCCGCCGCGCCGCCGCGCCGCTCGGGACGGATCTCGCGCAATCCCGCCGTCGTATCATCGGCCGGCGCCGGTCCGCTCACGGAGGGGGCCACCTGGTCATCGGCCACGGCCGCCGCATCCTGGTCCTGGTCGACCTCGGCGGCATCGCCGGAGGGTGTCGCCGGACGCAGCGAGCCGCGGATGCGCCGGTAATCGGACCGCAGGGCTTCGAGTTGCTCCCGCCTGCTCTTCATGCCCCGTCCTCCTGCCCGCCCATCGCGGGCGCCTCGCTTCCCGAGCGCATCGAGCGTCGCCGACACCGCGGCTTCGGCTTCCCCGCCGTCGGTGACCGCGGCGGCGCCGACGGTCAGGACGGCGGCCGCGGGCTCGCTGACGGCAAGCGCCACGACGACGACGTGCCCTGCGGCGAAGCGGATGGTAGTGATATCCTCTACCTCCGCCTTCCTGTCCTCCGTCGCCAGGATCGACCGCAGCGCCTGCAGGGTGGCCTCGGCGGCCAAGCGCAGGCGTGATGCCGCATCCGCCGATCCCTTGGCGGCTCCAATCAGCCGCGCCGATCCGTCCGTTGCCTGCAGTTCGACCGTCGTCCGCGCATACAGTCCTGACGTGGTCTCGTGGAGGCGGTGCAGCGCCGGCCCCGGCCGTGGGGCGGTCTGATCCGTGCGCAACCGCGCCACGTGGATCCGCCAGCCGGCGATGGCCAGCGCGTACTCGGACATCAGGGCGGACGTGATCGCCCGGCGGACTGAGGTGGGATCGTGGTCGGCGAATGCGGTGACAAAGATGCGGTCGATCTCCCCGGCGTCGGTGGCCACGACCCGCGCCGCCGCCACCCCCGTCAAACGGGCCAGCAGGGTCTCGATGTCTTCGGCAAAGACTTCGCTCTTCATGGATTCAAAACGTGGGCGGCTGCGCAGGGCGGGAGAGCGGATGGTCGATGATCACGCCCTCGCCGCCCATCGCCTGCCGTTGTTCGCCGTTGATCAGGATGCGCACCCGCGGGGCGCCGGGATCTTGCGTCGCGGTGTAGACGATCTGCCAGAAGCGGCCCAGCATGCTGGCGCTCCCGCCTCCGGACTCCACCTCGCCGCTGAAATCCGCATAGATGATGTCACCGGCGACTTGCACGCCGAGGAGTCGGGTCCCTTCCGGGATCGCGGTGCTGTAGCCCGATGCCCGTTCCACCGTCGTCGGCCCCCGCAGCAGTTCCATCAGCGCCGCGCGGACCACCGCCCTCTGGGGAGGACCGAACCCGGGCAGCCTGGGGATCGACACGATGCGGGAGACCGGAGCGACAGTATCCGCGCGAAACTCGGACCGGATGAAATAGAGCTCGACCATCGCCGTGCCGGGACGCGTGTACCACCACAGCGCCAGCACGGCCACGATCGTCACGACGATCAGCCCGACGACGGCGGCGCGCATCACCTCTTCGTGTTCCCGATGAGTTTCGCAAACTCTTGCTCGGTGAGCACGGTGACCCCGAGCCGGCGCGCGGCGTCGAGCTTCGAGCCCGGCGCCGTCCCCGCCACCACGAAGTCGGTGCGCTTTGAGACGCTGCCGCCGACCATGCCGCCGCGGTCTTTCACCAGCGATTCCGCCGCCGGCCGCGTGAGGGTCTCCAGCGACCCTGTGAACACCACGCGCTTCCCTGCCAGCGGACCTCTGCGGGCGACGCGCGGAGCGGCGGGGACCACACCCGCCGCCAGCAGCTTGTCGATCAGCCGGACGTTGGCCGGATTCTGGAAGAACCCGGCGACGCTTTCGGCGATCGTCGGGCCGATCCCCGGGACATCCCGGATCTGCTCGAACGATGCCCGGACCAGAGACCGCAGATCGCCGAAGTGCGCGGCCAGGACCTCGGCGACGTGGCCGCCGACGTGCCTGATTCCCAACGCGTACAGCAGACGCGGCAGGCTGGTCCGGGTGCTGCCCTCGATCGACGCGAGGACGTTCTGCGCCGACTTCTCTCCCATGCGCTCAAGGCCGATGAGCAGGTCGGCCGTCAGCGCGTACAGGTCCGCGGGATCGGCGATCAGCCGGTGCGCCAGCAGCTGTTCCAGCAGCTTGGGCCCGACGCGGTCGATGTTCATCGCCCCGCGGGAACAGAAGTGGATCAGCCGCCCCAGGACCTGGGCCGGACAGGCGAAATTCGTGCAGCGCAGCACGGCTTCGCCCGTTTCGCGCTGCACCGGGGTCCCGCAGGATGGACAACTCGCGGGCATGACGAACCGCCGCTCCTGTCCGGTCCGGCGGTCCGTGAGCACCTGCACGACTTCAGGAATCACTTCACCCGCGCGCTGCACGGTCACCCAGTCCCCGATGCGGATGTCCTTGCGGGCGATCTC
The DNA here is from genome assembly GCA_044869795.1 of bacterium. GTDB lineage: Bacteria > Sysuimicrobiota > Sysuimicrobiia > Sysuimicrobiales > Kaftiobacteriaceae > DASXUC01. The sequence goes on from JBIOXT010000290.1 coordinate 5,397, forward strand.
GTCCTCGTTGTGCAGGGTGGCGTTGGTGACCGTCACCCCCGACACGTGGACCGGATCGAGGACCGCGACCGGGGTCAGCGCGCCGGTCCGCCCAACGTAGACACGGATCTCGTTCACCCGCGTGACGGCCTGCTCGGCGGGGAACTTGTAGGCGATCGCCCAGCGGGGAGCCGAGCTCGTCGCGCCCAGCTCGGCCTGTTCCTCCAGATCGTTGACCTTGACCACCACGCCGTCGGTCTCGTAGGGCAGGTCGGTGTGTTTCCGGGTCCATGCCTCGATGTAGCGCATCACCTCGGCGGGGTCGGTGGACGCGCTCGTATGGGGATTCACCTTCAGCCCGGCGCCGGCCAGCCACCGCAGCGTCTCGGCGTGGGTCCGGAAGGCGACGCCGTCGGCGGCCCCCACGCCGTAGACGAAGATGTCCAGCGGACGGCCGGCCGTGACGCGCGGGTCGAGCTGGCGCAGCGATCCCGCCGCCGCGTTGCGTGGGTTGGCGAACAGCGACTGGCCGGCCTCCCGGCGCTCGCGGTTGATCGCTTCAAACGCCTTCCGCGTCAGATACACTTCGCCGCGAATTTCGACCAGTGCCGGCGGGCGCTGCCCGCGCAGCCGCAGCGGGATGCTGTGCACGGTCTTCAGGTTCGCGGTGACGTCCTCCCCGGCCACCCCGTCGCCCCGTGTGGCGCCCCGCGTGAGCCTCCCCTGCTCGTAGGTGAGCGACACCGCCGTGCCGTCGATCTTCAACTCGCAGACGTAGCCGCTCGACGGTTCCCGCCCGAGCGCGTTGACGGCGCGGCGCCCCCACGCGCGCAGTTCCTCCGCATCGAAGGCGTTGGCCAGGCTGCGCATCGGCTGGCGGTGTTGGACGGTCGCGAACGCGGCGGACGGTTTCGCGCCGACGCGCTGCGTGGGCGATTCCGGGGTGATGAGGTCAGGGAAGCGCGCCTCGAGGTCCTGCAGTTCACGGACGAGACGGTCATACGCTCGATCTTCGATCTCGGGCTGATCGAGGACGTGATAGCGGTAGTTGTGGTGCTCAATCTGGCGGCGCAGCTCGCCGACACGGCGGCGGGCCTCAGCCTTGCCGGGCGCCTTGGGCGAACGTGCCTTCACCGTCGTCGAGGGTCAGCCGCCGGCCATCGCCGGAACGATGGAAATTTCCGCGTCCGCGGACACGGGCGTCCGCAGTCCTTGCAGGAACCGCACGTCTTCATTGTCGACGAAGATGTTCACGAAGGACAGGATTTCACCCTCGTCATCGACCAGTCGCGCCCGGATGCCCGGGAATTGGTGCTCGAGGTCGACGATCACCTCTGCCAGCGTGGCGCCCTGCGCCGACACGGAGCGATGATTCCCGGCCAGCCGCTGCAGGGGAGACGGTACACGGATCACGGCCATCTCGACGGACCTCCAATCTAGGCGACTCCCGAAAGCACATGCTGCTCAAAGTCGCGCAGCGTCGGCCGGATCGCCAGCGGCGCGGCCACCTGCGTTTCCACCGCCTCGAGGGTCTTCAGCCCCATTCCCGTCACGTACGCCACAATCACATCATCGGGAGCGAACCGCCCGGACTCGGCCAGGCGCTTGAGCACCCCGATCGTCACGCCGCCGGCGGTTTCGGTGAAGATCCCCTCGGTCTCCGCCAGCAGTCCGATCCCCTCAACGATCTCAGCATCGGTCACCGCCTCGATCGTGCCGCCGGTCTCGCGCGCGACCGCCAGCGCGTAGCGGCCGTCGGCGGGACTGCCGATCGCCAGGGACTGCGCAATCGTCTTGGGCTTCACGGGCGTGATCACCGCGGTCCCGGAGGCGAACGCGGTGGCGACGGGAGCACAGCCCGCCGCCTGCGCTCCGTGCATGTGGGTCTGCGCGGAGGGGATCACCCCCAGGCGCTGGAGCTCTGCCAGACCCTTGTGGATCTTGACCAGCAGGCTGCCCGAGGCGATCGG
>JBIOXT010000291.1:0-11797 GCA_044869795.1 bacterium
GCTACAGGAATTTCGGTCGTGAGACTGGGAAGACAGGGTAGACGGGGTAGACTGGGAAGACGCATTTCTGGGAGACGCGATACTGAAGGAGTTCCCGCTCACCGGTACCTGGTTTTACGATCCTTACACCGCCGCATCCGTCCACGCGCACCGGGTCGGGCGGGTCGTCGCGCAGGCGCAGACGGCGTTTCAGCAGGTCGCGATTCAGGAGTTCGACCACCTCGGACGATGCCTGATCATTGACGGCAAGATTCAGTCCGCCGAGATCGACGAGTACATCTACCATGAGCTCCTGGTGCAGCCGGCGATGGCCGTCCACCCGTCCCCCCGGCGCGTCCTGGTGTGCGGAGGCGGGGAAGGGGCTCCGCTGCGGGAGATCCTGCGCCATCCATCCGTGGAACGGGTGATCATGGTCGACATCGACGCGGAACTGGTCGCCCTGTGCCGGGAACACCTCGCCCGCTGGCACCGCGGGGCCTTTGAGGATTCCCGGGTACAGGTCCTGCACGGCGACGCGCGTGCCTACGTCGAGGACTCCCGAGAACAGTTCGATGTCATCATCAACGACATCACGGATCCGATCGAAGGCGGTCCCAGCAAACTGCTGTTCACGCGCCAGTTCTATCAGGCGGCGCTGCAGCGGCTGGGTGCGGGCGGCGTCTTCGTGACCCAGGCGATCGGCCTGCATTTCGATCAAGGCGACCGCCTGCATGCGGCGATCCACACCACGCTGGCCAACGTCTTTGCCCACGTGCGGTCGTATGCCGAGTACGTCCAATCGTTTGACTACCCGTGGGCGTTTGTGGCCGCATCGCAGGAAGCATCCTGGGATGTAAGCGCGGCGGAGATCGACAGAGTCCTGACCGCCCGCGGAGTGATCCTGCGATTCTACGACGGGGTAACCCACCAGCGTGTGATGAGCCTCCCGAAACCACTGCGTGATCTCATCGCGAGGGAGACCACTATCATCACCGATGACCATCCCCTGATTATCGCCTGACGTGCAGATCGAGCTGACGGAAGCGCAGAAGTCGGTATACCAGACGATCCGCGAGTTTGCCGCGGCGGAACTGCGGCCGAATGCTGCCCGCTGGGACCGCGAGGGCAAGTTTCCGCATGAGGTGGTTCCGAAACTCGCTCGGATCGGCCTGCTCGGCCTGGTCGTCCCCGAACAGTATGGAGGGTCGGCGCTCGACATGGTTTCGGCGATGCTGGCGGTCGAGGCCGTGGCGTGGGGCGACGGCTCGATCGGGCTCACGGTCGCCTCGCATAACTCGCTGTGCGTGGGCCACGTGCTCGCCTTTGCGAGCGAGGCGCAGCGGCACGCATACTTGCCCGGACTCGCCAGCGGCGACACCCTCGGTGCGTGGTGCCTGACCGAGCCCTCGGCCGGCAGCGATGCGGCGGCGATTCAGACCCGTGCCGTGCGCCGCGGCGGCGGGTGGGTCCTCAACGGCACGAAAGTGTTCGTGACCCAAGGGAGCGTGGCCGGGGTGTACGTCGTGATGGCGGTGACGGATCCCGAGGCAGGACACCACGGCATCTCCGCGTTCCTCGTCGATCGTGAGACGCCGGGGCTGCACGTCGGCAAGAAAGAGGACAAGTTGGGTCTGCGCGCGTCCGACACCGCAGAGGTGGCGTTTGAAGACTGCGAAGTTTCCGCCGGGGCCATGATCGGTGAGGAGGGCGCGGGCTACCCGCAGGCCCTGGCCGTGCTGGAGCGCGGCCGGATCGGGATCGGCGCAATGGCGGTGGGCATCGGCCGTGCGGCGCTGGATGCCAGCGTCGATTACGGCGCGCGCCGGCGGGCCTTCGGCAAGGCGGTCACCGAGTTCCAAGCGATCCAGTTCATGATCGCCGACATGGCGATGGAACTCGACGCCGCCGAGCTGCTGGTGCTGCGTGCGGCGCAGCTCGCCGATCTGGCCAAACCGTTCCGCCGTGAGGCCTCGATGGCCAAGCTATTCGCCTCGGAGGTCGCAAGCCGCGCCACGAACAAAGCCGTGCAGATTCATGGTGGTTACGGCTTCATCAAAGACTATCCCGTGGAGCGCTATTACCGGGACGTCAAACTCACCGAAATCGGAGAAGGGACCTCCGAGATCCAGCGCATCATCATTGCGAAGTCGCTTCTAGAGACCTAATCTTCCCAATCTACCCAATCTCCTGAATCTACCCAATCTCCTGACTGTAAAATTGCCTCTGGGTTTGAACGTACATTGGAAAGATTGGGTAGATTGACGATTGTCTGGTTGCGTGATATACAGGGTTCAATTGCATAGTGCTCTTATCGAGAGTGGGTGAGGGACGGGCCCGATGACCCCCGGCAACCTGCGAATCGGCGCAAGGTGCCAACTCCCGCGGACCAATTCCGACAGATAAGAGGGTTCACGAACCCCTCCGGAATTGGGAGGGGTATTTTCATGGCGCATCGATTCCTGCAGCGACTGGAAGCGGGGCCGCTCCTGGCCGACGGGGCCATGGGCACCATGCTCTATGCCCGCGGGGTGCCTTTCGACCAGTGTTTCGACGCCCTAAATCTGACGTCGCCGGAGATCGTCGAGGGCATCCACCGCGAGTACCTGGCCAGCGGAGCGGAGCTGCTGGAGACCAACACGTTCGGCGCCAACCGGCTCAAGCTGAGCGCGCACAACCTCGATGACCGCGTTGCCGACATCAATCGCGCGGGGGCGGCGCTGGCGCGCCTCGTCGCGGATGAGGCCGGGCGGGATGTCTTCGTGGCGGGTTCGATGGGCCCGGTCGGACGCCCGCTGGCTCCACTGGGCCCGCTCACCGGCGCCGAAGCCCGCGAGGTGTTCGCGCGGCAGGCCGCAGCCCTGGTCGCCGGTGGCGCCGACGTCTTGATCCTCGAGACCTTTACCGATCTCGCCGAACTCGTCGAGGCGCTGCGCGGAGCGCGCGACGCCACCGATGCTCCCGTCATCGCCCAGATGACCTTCACGCAGGAAGGCAAGACGCTGCTCGGGCACGCACCGGGCGTGATCGCGGCGACGCTCGCGGATCTCGGCGCTGATGTCATCGGCGCGAATTGCAGCGTCGGGCCGCAGGGGATGCTGGAAGTCATGCCGCAGATCGCCCATGCGGTCCGCGGCGTGCCGCTCTCGGCGATGCCGAACGCTGGGTTCCCTGCCTACGTCGGAGGCCGCTGGATCTACTATTCGACGCCGGCCTACATGGCGGAATTCGCCCGCCGCATGGCGGCACTGGGCGTCCGCATCATCGGCGGGTGCTGCGGCACTACGCCCGACCACATCGCGGCGATGCGTGAGGCGCTCCGGCAGCCGGTGCAGCCCGCGGCGTGGTCCGCGGCGATCGCGGTCGGACCGGACCAGCCGGAGCCCGCCGTTTCCCGCGCCGCCCCGACGACGCTGGCCCAGAAGCTCGGTTCGTCGTTTGTCGTGACCGCCGAAGTGAATCCCCCGCATGGCCCGCACGATCGCCGCGAATTGGACGGATGCCGCCGGCTGCGCGACGCCGGCGTGGATGCGATCGACGTCGCGGACAATCCGATGGCGCGCCTGCGCATGAGCCCATGGGCGATGTGCGTCCGCATCCAGTCAGAGGTCGGCGCGGACACGATCCTCCACTTCACGACCCGCGACCGCAACCTGGTGCGTCTGCAGTCCGATCTACTGGCGGTGCACGCCCTGGGGGTCAGGAACGTCCTCGTGGTGCGCGGCGACCTGCCCCAGGTGGGCGACTACCCCGCGGCCACCGCGGTCTCCGACGTCAAGCCGTCGGGTCTGGTCAAGCTGATCAAGCAATTCAACGCCGGGCGAGACGTCGCGGGGAACTCGATCGGAGGGCCGACTGCCTTTACTGTCGGCGTCGCCCTCAACCTGTCCGCCCCGAATCTGGACAGAGAGGCGCGCGTGCTGGAGCGCAAGATCCGCGCCGGCGCCGATTTCATCTGCAGCATGCCGGTCTACGAGCCGGAGACCCTGGACCGGTTTGCCCGGATCGTGGGCCCGCTGCCGATCCCCCTGCTCGTCGGCGTGCTGCCGCTGGTGAGTTATCGCCACGCCGAGTTCCTCTACAACGAGTTGCCCGGGTTCGCGATCCCGGAGTGGGTGCGTCAGAAACTTCGCGACGCGGGCAGCGGGGGTCGAGAGATTGGACTGCGCATGGCGATCGAGTTTCTCTCCGCCGTGCGGAGTGCCGTGGGCGGGGCCTACCTCGTGCCATCGTTCGGGCGGTACGATGCGGTCGCTGAATTGGTGAAAGTTGCCAGGGAACCGACGAGGGTCTAATCTTCCCGATCTCCCCAACCTTCCCAATCTGGAATCTTGTGTGATGGATTGGTAGATTGTGCAGATTGGGTAGATTGGGTAGATTGAGGAGGCGATGCATCTGATTACAACGGTGGTGGGCAACTATCCGAAGATTCCCGACCTGCCGGCCCCCGGCAAGTGGCGCACCGCGGCCGAACGGCTGCAGAAAGGCCAGATCGACGAGGCCGCGATGCAGCGGGTCGAGGATGAGGTCACCGTGGAGGCGATCGCCGACCAGGTCGAGGCGGGTATCGACCTCATCGCCGACGGCCAGATCCGCTGGGATGATCCGCAGACGCACTTTACGCGCCGGCTGCGTGGGTTTTCGATCAACGGTCTGCAGCGCTACTTCGATACGAACATCTACTTCCGCGAGCCGGTTGCCGAGAGCGCGGTGGCCTGGATCGAACCGATTACGGTGCGCGAGTATGAATTTGCCCGAGCGCACAGCCCCAGGCCGGTGAAGGCGGTGATCACCGGGCCCTTCACGCTGGCCCGGCTCAGCCGCAACCTGTTCTACCCGACGCTGCCGGATCTGGTCAGCGCGCTGGCCGGCGCGCTGAATGCCGAACTGCGTGCGCTGGAGCAGGCGGGCGCGGCAATCATCCAGATTGACGAGCCTGCGATCTGCCAGGACAAGCCGGATTATGCCGTGTTCGCCGACGGAATCCGGCAGCTGACCTCGGGGCTGTTGGCCAAGACGATCCTCAGTACCTACTTCGGCGACATCAGCGGACTCTATCCACAGCTGCTGGAGCTTCCGGTGGACGTGATCGGCCTCGATTTTGTCGCCGGCTATCGCAACTGGGACACCCTCGCCGGCGCGCCCTTCTCCAAGGAGCTCATGTTCGGCATCCTCGATGCCCGCAACACGCGGCTGGAGTCCATCGACGAGATCGTCCGGGCGATCCGGCGCATCACGGCGATCGTTCCGCCGGAGCGCCTGATGGTCAGTCCCAGCGCGGGACTCGAGTTCCTCCCGCGCAGTGTGGCCAGGCGCAAGCTGCAGCGGTTGGTGGAAGCCACCAGGGCCGCCGAGGCGACCCTGAAAGGAGTCCAGGTATGACGCTGCCCCTGTTGCCGACGACCGCGGTGGGAAGCTACCCCAAGCCTTCCTATCTCCTCGAGGCGCGGCGCAAGTACCTACGCAAGCAGATCGCGAAAGACGAGCTTACCGCGCTGGAACGCAAGGCCACCGAGGAGTGGATCCGCACCCAGGAAGACCTGGGCATGGACCTGCTCGTCGACGGTGAGCAGTACCGCGGCGACATGGTCGCATACTTCGCCGACGAGATGGAGGGGTTCGGCATCGCCGGGCTCGTCCGCTCGTACGGCAACCGATTCTATCCGAAGCCGGTGGTTGTCGGACCGGTCGGCCGGAAGGCGCCCGTGACCGTGGAATGGTTTACCTACGCGCAGTCGCTGACGCCGCGGCCGGTGAAGGGCATGCTCACCGGTCCGTACACGATCGCGGAGTGGTCATTCAATGAGCATTACCCGACCCGCCGGGAGCTCGTGCTGGATTTGGCCCGCGCCATCCACGATGAGGTCGCCGACCTCGAGAGGGCCGGCGCGCGGTACATTCAGATCGACGAACCGGCAATCCATACCCGACCGGACGAAGATTTCGAACTGGCGGTGGAGGCCATGCAGATCGTGACCGCGGGGATCTCCGCCTACACCGTCTCCCACATCTGCTACGGTGATGTCCCGCGAATCTATCCCGGGATGCTGCGCCTGGCCGTCGACCAGCTGGACCTCGCGTTGAAGAACGAGGAGTTCGCGCTGCTGGAGACCTTCCGGGCCGAGGCGTTCACGAAAGATATCGGTCTGGGGGTCGTCGACGCGCATTCGCACAGGGTGGAGAGCGTGGACGAGGTCGCCGACGGCGTGCGGCGCGCGCTGGATGTCATCCCTGCCGAGCAGATCTTCCTGTCTCCCGACTGCGGGCTGAAGACCCGAACGATCGACGAGACGGTCGGCAAGCTCCGGGTCATGGTCGAGGCCGCCAAACTGGTGCGGGCGGAACTTCCGGAAGCGCGCGAGCCGATCGCGGGAACGCGCGCCTAGGTCCATCGTGAGGACCAGGAGACGAGGCTCCCACCGTCCGAGAGGGGAATCCGAGGCCCCTGCCCGTCCTCCCGCGCTCCCGCGTGCTCCTCTTCCCGCCGCACTGCCGATCAAGGTCACCTCGAGGCGGACCATCCGGGCGCCGGTTCAGAAAGTCTTCCAGTTGATCAGCCGTGTCGACGCCCAGCCCCGCGTGACCGGTCTGTGGCTGTCTGCCGATCTGCTCGACCGGCGCCCCGGCCAGCTCACCGTGCACTACCGTGGGTACTTTGCCGGTGTGCCGCTTGAATCGGTGCAGCGGGCGACGCTGCAGCCTCCACACCGTGTTGAGTTTCGCCAGACGCGGGGCGGGCTGCGGGCGCTTGCGGGGGAGTACTCTGTGCAGCCGATCGAGGGAGGCGAGACTGAACTCACGATCACGCTGGAGGCAGACGTCGGCATCCCCCTCATCGCCGACGCGGCAGCGCGGCGGGTCCTGCGCGGTTATGTCGAGCGGACCCTGGACAAGGTCAAGCTGACCGCGGAGCGCGATCTGCCGCGTGTCGTCCGGCGGGCCCGTGACGGGGCGGCGGCTCCGCCGGCGGTTGCGGCTGCGTCCGCCGAGGGCGACATCGCCGAAAGCGCCGATGAGGTTCCGGAGTCCGAGGTATCGACCCCCGCACCTCCAGGTGTTGAGGTGGTTCCAGCGGCGCCTGCCACAGTCCCGGCTGCGCCGCGAACCGGGCGTAGGAAGCGCCGCCGCCGGCGCCGTCGGGGGACCCACCCCGCACAACCAACGTAACCATCATGTCTCCGAAGATGCCCGTCCCGGTCGAAATCGGCAGCATCACCGACAGGCAACTGCGTATCAGGTGGTCAGACGGCCATGAAGCTGTGTACTCCTGGCAGCAGCTGCGCATCCACTGCCCGTGCGCGCGCTGCAAAGGCGAATGGCGGTACACGCCGGCGCCGCTGACCGTCCAGGACATCCCGCCGGACATCCGGGCGATCGCCTACCAGCGGGTTGGCGCCTATGCGCTCCGCTTTACCTGGTCGGACCACCACGACACCGGCATCTATCCATTCACCCTCCTCCGATTCGAATTGTGTGAATGCCCTGAACACCAATCTTCCCGATCTTCCCAATCTTCGCAATCTGAGGGCCGGTAGATTGTGTAGATTGAGTAGATTGTGTAGATTGATCTTGTGATCACCCGCGAGCAAGTGCTGGCCGCCCTCAAGGATGTCAAAGACCCGGAGTTGCATCAGAGCATCGTCGAGCTGGACATGGTCCGCGACGTGGTGATCCACGATGGGCATGTCGCGGTCGATACGCTGCTGACGATCGGGGCCTGCCCGCTGCGCGAGACGATCGTCGACTCCATCAAGGCCAAGGTGCGCGAACTCCCGGGCGTGCAGGAGGTGGACGTCAACCTCGGCGTGATGAGTCAGGATCAGCGGCAGGCCCTCATCGCGAAGCTGCGCGGCGGGGAGACCAACCCGCAGGGCCGGTCGACGTTCCTGGGACCCGAGTCGTTGACCCGCGTCATCCCCGTGGCGAGCGGCAAGGGCGGCGTCGGCAAATCGACGGTGACCGTGAACCTGGCCGCCGCGCTGTCACAGATGGGCCATACCGTCGGCGTCCTCGACGCCGACGTGTACGGGTTCAGCATCCCGAAGATGCTGGGTGTGACCGGCCGGCCGACGATGATCGACCAGATGATCGTCCCGCTGGAACGCGACGGCATCCGCGTGATCTCCATCGGCTTCCTCCTCCCCGATGCGAATGAGGCGGTGATCTGGCGCGGCCCGCTGCTCCACAAGACGCTGACGACGTTCATCGGCGAGGTCGCCTGGGGCGACGATCTGGAGTACCTGCTCCTCGACCTGCCGCCGGGCACCGGAGACGTCTCCATTACGATCGCGCAGACGCTGCCGCAGAGCTTCATGGTGCTCGTCACGACGCCGCAAGAGGCCGCGGTCCAGGTCGCGCGGCGGGCCGCGAAGATGGCGGAGAAAGTCAACATGGACGTGGTGGGTGTGATCGAGAACATGTCCTACTACCAGGCGGCGTCCGGTGCCGAGCCGGTGTACATCTTTGGGCGCGGCGGCGGCGCCGATCTTGCCCGCCAGCTGGACGTGCCGCTGCTCGCCGAGATTCCGCTGGACCCGACCATCCGGGAAGGAAGCGATCAGGGGCGGCCGGTGGTCCTCACCGCGCCGGAGTCCCCGGCGGCGCAGGCCTTCCGCAAGGCGGCGGAGCGGCTGCGCGACGTCGTGCCCGTCCCCGCAAAAGTCCACACGTAGGTCTTCCCGTGACAACAGTCGGCAAGAACCTCATCGGTGGCGCCTGGGTTCCCGCCGCAAGCGGGGCGACGATGGAGTCGCAGAACCCCGCGACGGGTGAGGTGCTCGGCGTGGTGCCGAAGTCGGGCCCCGAAGACGTGGCCGCCGCGGTGGAGGCCGCGCGCCGCGCGTACGACGGATGGCGGAAATATCCCGCGCCGCGCCGGGCGGAGATGCTGTACCGCGCCGCCGAGATGCTCGTACAGAAGAAGGAAGATCTTGCCCGGTTGATGACCCAGGAGATGGGGAAGGTCCTGCCCGAGGCCCGCGGCGACGTGCAGGAAGCCATCGATATGACCTACTTCGTCGCCGGCGAAGGCCGGCGGCTGCATGGGTACACGACCCCCAGTGAGATGCCGTACAAGGCCGCCTACTGCGTCCGCGCGCCGCTCGGTGTGGTCGGCGTCGTGACGCCCTGGAACTTTCCGATGGCGATTCCCAGTTGGAAGATCATCCCGGCGCTGGTCTGCGGGAACACGGTGGTCTTCAAGCCCGCCACCTATACGCCGCTGGTGGGATTGGCGTTTGCTGAGGTCCTGCAGGACGCCGGACTGCCTGCCGGCGTGCTCAACGTCGTGACCGGCGGCGGCAGCACCGTCGGCGATGCGCTGGTCGAGCACCCTGCCGTCGCGTTGATATCGTTTACCGGCTCGACGGCGACCGGGCGGGCGATTGCCGAAAAGTGCGCGCGGATGGGGAAGCGCGTGTCGCTGGAGATGGGGGGGAAGAACGCGGCGATCGTCATGGACGACGCCGACCTCGACCTCGCCACCGATGCGTTGATCTGGAGCGCGTTCGGCACGTCCGGCCAGCGGTGCACCGCCTGCAGCCGCATCATCACCCACCGCGCGGTGAAGCGCGACCTCGCGGAACGGCTGGTCGAACGGACCCGCCGGCTGCGGTTGGGCAACGGCCTCGATGCCCACACCGACGTCGGTCCCGTCGTCAGCCGGACCCAGATGGAGACCATTGACGAATACGCACGGGTGGGTCGGGCCGAGGGGGCGCTGGTGCTGGTCGGCGGAGCGCCGGCCGCCGACGGCGAGCTGGCCCGGGGATCTTTCTACGCCCCAACGATCTTCGGCGACGTCTCCCCGCGGATGCGCATCGCCCGCGAAGAGATTTTTGGTCCGGTCACCGATCTGATCGAAGCCCGCGACCTCGCCGACGCGATCAGCATTCTGAATGACGTCGAGTACGGCCTCTCGGCGTCGATTTTCACCGCCGACGTGAATACGGCGATGCGCGCCATCGACGACATCGTCACCGGCATCGTCTACGTCAACCACGGCACGATCGGCGCGGAGGTGCACCTGCCGTTCGGCGGGACCAAGAACACAGGGAACGGCCACCGCGAAGGCGGGCTGCAGGCGCTCGACGTCTTCTCCGAATGGAAGGCCGTCTACGTCGATTACAGCGGCCGTCTGCAGCGCGCGCAGATTGACAAGGACTAGGACCGTTCTGCTCAAGCCGAGGCGCCGCCTCCGGAAGGCCTGGCAATACCTCGTCTCATACCTCCCCGCCCGGCATTCAGAGGAGCGTTTTTCGGATGTGCGGACATTCTGTATGTTCGTCGGCTATCCGCGGAGCGGGCACACGCTCGTCGGATCCCTGATCGACGCCCATCGCCGGGCGATCATTTCCAACGAGCTGAATATCATCGGGCACGTCAAGCGGGGGTTCTCGAGGAACCAAATCTACGCCCTCATCGTTGCGAACTCGAGGGCATTCGCGCGCAACGGCAGCGAGTGGAACGGATACTCGTATGCCGTCCCCGGCCAGTGGCAGGGTCGCTTCGACCGGTTGGAGGTCATCGGCGACAAACGGGGGGCAGGGACGATCCGTCAGCTCCGGGTGAACGCGGGCCTCTTTGAGAAAATGAAGCAGACGATCGATGCCGACCTGCGGTTCATTCACGTGATCAGAAATCCGTTCGACAACATCAGTACGATCGTGCGCCGGCACCGCTGGCCGCTGGAACAGGCCGTGACGTACTACTTCACGCTCTGTGGAACCGTTGCGGATCTAAAGACCCAGGCCGGGCCGGCGGCGGTGCTGGACACCTTCCATGAGCAGGTGGTCGCGCGACCGGAGGAGGAAATCGCCGCGATCTGCCGGTTCCTGGGCCTCGACCCCGATCCCGACTACGTCCGCGACTGCGCCAGCATCATCTTTCCCGCGCCGAGGCAGACGCGCACCGAGATCACCTGGCCGGGCGCCCTCATCGATGCCGTCAGATCTCAAGCGGCGGCGTTTCCCTGGCTGCGCCGCTATACGTATGAGACATAGGGCCCTCTGGTCGACGCTGACCGTGGTCTGCTGCGTGGCCGCCGTGCTCCTCCCGCGGCCGTCGATCGCGCAAACCCCGCGCACGTTGGAAGTACGCGCCGACAGCGTGCTCGTCGACTCTGCCGGGAAGACGATCGATGCCCGCGGCCACGTGCGCATCTCCGACGGGCGGGCGGTGGTGACGGCCCAGCGGGCCGTGTATCACGTGCGAGAACGCCGGGTCCTGCTGTCGGGCGAGGTGACCATGACGTCCCCGGACGGCGTCTTGCGCAGCCGTGAGGCCGTGATCTTCCTCAGCCGGGCCAATACCCTCGACAGTCTTGACGCCCGGAGCAGTGTGGTCGGCCGCTCCGGCTCACGCACGGTGCGGGCCGATCGGCTGATCTATGCGTTCCCCACGGCTCGCGTCACGGCTACCGGGCATGTCCAGATCAGCGATCCCGCCGGGGTCGCGACCGGCAACTCGCTTTCGGCCGATCTGCGGGCGAAGACGGGCACGCTGATGGGAGCGCGGATCAGAAGCAAAGACGGAACCGTGGCCGGCGACCGCCTCGACATCGTGGGAGCCAACCGCCAGGCGGTTTTCCGCGGCCACGTGGCCGCGGAGTTCCAAACGACGAAGATCACGTCGGAGACGGCCACCGTATTCGACGTGGAGAAGAAAGCCGTGTTCCGAGGACACGTGCGGATCGCCCGACCGGGACGGATCCTGCTCGCCGACGCGGTGACGTTCTACTACCGGGAGAACCGGATGGTGGCGGAAGGGCAGACTCGGATCCTCATTCAGGAAACGCCCTAAGGCCCACTCACACAACTCACTC
>JBIOXT010000292.1:0-6981 GCA_044869795.1 bacterium
CCCCCGCTTCCAGCAGTTGTTTCATCGTGACGACGGGCAAGGTCAGTTCCTCCTCATCGGTTCGTCCTCCGCACCCGTCCTCCGTGCTCCGGAGTCCTGATCGGACACCACCGGCCGCGTCGGGGTGCGTGTGGTTTGGTCGATTAGATGACGATGCCCCGGGTCTCCCCGGGGCGTAGGTGTGCGACGGGTCGAAATCCCGACCAATCTTAGCACAAATACGGGAACGCGGGAACGGGGGAACGCGGGAACAAAACCTTGCCGAGGGCAGCGCGGTCCCGCGCTCCCGCGATCCCGCGTCAGGCGCGAGGATGCGCTTTATCGTACACCCGCTTCATCCACTCCCGCGAGACGTGCGTATAGACCTGGGTGGTATTGAGGCTGGCGTGGCCGAGCAGCTCCTGCACGGTGCGCAGGTCGGCGCCGCCGTCGAGGAGGTGGGTGGCAAAGGTGTGCCGGAGGACGTGGGGGCTGATGTGCCGGTCAAACGCGGCGCGCCGGATGTGCCTGTCGATGACCAGGCGCACCCCGCGATCGGTCAGCGGTCCCCCGCGTCCGTTGACGAACACGGCGTCATGATCCCGCCCCCTGGCCAGGATGCCGCGTGCGCGGTCCAGATATGAGCGCAGGGCATTCTCCGCCGCAGCGGTGAGCAGGACGACCCGCTCCTTGCGGCCCTTGCCGAGCACGCGCAGCTCCCCGGTCCACGTGAGGTCGCGCAGGCGCAGCGCGGTGACTTCGCCGACCCGCATGCCCGTCGCATAGAAGAGCTCCAGCAGTGCGCGGTCGCGCAGGCCGACCGGCGTGGCCAGGTCGGGGGCGGCGAGCACCGCGCTCATTTCTCCCGGCGTGAGGAACTTCGGCAGCCGGCGGGGAAGTTTCGGCGTCTTGACCAGCGCGAGCGGATTGCGGGCGACCTGGCCTTCACGATACAGATAGCGGTAGAAACTCCGCAGCGCCGAGAGTTTGCGGGCGATCGCCGTGCGGGCATGCCGCCGACCCAGCAGCGCCAGGTACCTCCGTACGACCGCAGGCGTCACCGCATCCCAGCGCGCGACTGCTTCATCGCGGAGGAACGCCCTGAACTGTCGGAGGTCCTGGGTGTATGCGCGCAGGGTGTGCGCGGAGACTCCGCGCTCGCCCTTGAGGAAATCGAGAAACGACGCACTGTCCGTGTCGAGCTGCGTCGCGGAGTCCCCGTCCACCGGTCAGCTCCGCGCCGTCAACTCCGCCGGGGCGCGCTCGGGCACGATCTCGGTGTAGCCGCAGGCCTTGTCCGGGCAGCGCAGGGTCGTGCGGCGCTTGGTCTGATGCAGCCCGAGCAGCGTCCGGCCGCACTTCGGGCAGAGCCGCTCGGTCGGACGGTCCCAACTCGTATACGTGCACTCAGGGTACCGGCTGCACCCATAGAAGGTGCGTCCGCGCCGCGAGCGCCGCTCCACGATCTCGCCGGTTTTGCAGCGCGGGCAGGAGATCCCGATCCCGATCGGACGTGTGTACTTGCACTCCGGAAATCCCGTGCAGGCAATGAACTCCCCGTACCGGCCGTGCTTGCGGACCAGCGGGCGGCCGCACACCGGGCACGCCTCCCCGATCTCCACCACGGGCATCTCGACCTCGACGATCTTCTGCTCGGCCTGGACTAAGTCGTGTTCAAATGGCCGGTAGAAATCGCCGACGACCTTTTGCCACTCCTGCTCGCCCTCTTCAATCTGGTCAAGTTCTTCTTCCAGCGTCGCGGTGAAATCGTAGTCCATCACGTCGCCGAAGTGCTCGACCAGCAGGTCGTTGACGAGGACGCCGAGGTCGGTCGGCTGCAGGCGGCGCTGGGCGGATCGGACGTACCCGCGGCGTTTGATCGTCTCGATCGTCGGGGCGTAGGTGCTGGGCCGGCCGATCCCCCGCTCCTCGAGCGCCCGCACCAGGGCCGCTTCCGTGTACCGCGGCGGCGGCTGCGTGAAGTGCTGGTTGGGCGCCAGCCGCTCAAGGCGCACGGTTTCCCCGGTGGTCAGCTCCGGCAGCCAGCCTTCCTCCTCGTCCTCATCCACGCTCTCGCGATAGACGGCCAGGAATCCGGAGAACTTGACGCGGGCGCCGGTCGCGCGGAACAGGTACGTCCCGGCGTGGATGTCGACCGACAGCGTATCCATCACCGCCGACGCCATCTGGCTGGCCAGAAAACGCTCCCAGATGAGTTTGTACACCTTGAATTGGTCCGGCCGCAGATACCCCTTCAGCTTCTCGGGCGTACGGTGGACCGCGGTCGGGCGGATGGCTTCGTGGGCCTCCTGGGCCGACTTGCGCGACCGGTAGAACCGCGGGCTTTCCGGAACCGACGCCTTGCCGAACGCGGTGGCGGCATACTGGCGCGCTTCGCGCTGAGCCACCTCGGCGACGCGGACGGAGTCCGTGCGCATGTAGGTGATGAGACCGACGGTGCCTTCCCGCCCGATGTCGATGCCTTCATAGAGCTGCTGCGCGACGTTCATCGTCCGTGCGGCCGTATAGCCCAACCGCCGGTTGGCCTCCTGCTGCAGCGTGCTGGTCGTGAACGGCGGAGCCGGATGGCGGAACTGGTCCTTGCGCCGTACCTCGCCGACGCGGAAGGTTTCGTGTTCCACGGCGCGGACGATCGCCTCGACGTCCTCGCGGGTGCGCAGCACGATCGCGCCGTCATCGGCCGGCGTCCCGAAGCGGTCCCCGTTCCGGCTGAAGAGGCGGGCGGCGAACGTCTCGGCACCGTGCCGCAGATGCGCCACAAGGCTCCAGTACTCTTGGGGCACGAACGCCTCGATCTCTTTTTCGCGGTCGACGACCAGACGTACGGCGACGGACTGCACGCGTCCGGCCGAGAGGCCGCCGCGGATCTTGCGCCACAACAGCGGGCTGAGTTTGTAGCCGTAGAGCCGGTCGAGGATGCGGCGCGCCTGCTGGGCGTTGACCAGCTTCATGTCGATCTCGCGCGGCTCGGCCAGCGCGGCCCGCACGGCGTCCTTGGTCACTTCGTGGAATTCGATGCGCTTGATCGCCGGGTTGACCGGCCGCAGCGCGTCGGAGAGGTGCCAGGAAATCGCTTCACCTTCGCGGTCGGGGTCGGTGGCCATGAAGACGGTCCCGGCTTTCTTGGCCGCCGTCTTCAGTTCTTTGAGGATCGCCCCCTTGCCCTTGATGACGATGTACTTGGGTGTGAAGCCGTCGGTGACGTCCACACCGAGCTGGCTGCGGGGCAGGTCCTTGACGTGCCCCATCGAGGCCACGACCTCGTACTTCCGGTCGAGCAGCTTCTTGAGCGTGCGCGCTTTGGTCGGTGACTCGACGACCACCAGCGGCCTGCCCGGTCGGTTGTCACGCCCCTTCTTGGCGACGTCAGCCGTGCGCCGTGCGATAGCGATTCCCCCTTACTCCTCTTTGCTTACCCCGCGGGCCCTGTGCGACCACGTTTCCGTCGAACACGAGTTCGCGGGTCGCGAAGCCTATCCCTTACCTTAGCACAGCATGTCAAGCGGACTTGAATCGGGCTACGCAACCGGGATGAGGCCTTCGAGGCGTACGGTCACCTTCAATCTCTGGTCCAAGGCGACGATTTCCCCTGGGGCACCGCCGCTCCACACGAGCGCGGCAGCAAGTTGGCCGACTGTTCTAGTCACTTTGAAGTAGTCTGTCTAGTCACTCTTCTCCCCCCCGCCGGGGCCGCCGTTCGTGCCGTCCGGGGCACGGCGATGTATCGCTGCCCGGCCAGCGATCGGACCACACCATTCAGTTCGAGCGCCAGCAGCGCCCGGCTGACCTCCGCCACCGGAAGCCCGCAGTGAAGCGCGAGCCTGTCGATGTGCACCGGTTCCGTGCTCAGCTCGTTGAAGACGGCTGCCTCGTTCCCCTGAAGGTCCAGGGTCGTATCCGACGGCAGCGGCCCCGACAGTGGCAGGCGCAGTTCGTGCAGGATGTCGATGATGGAGGTCACGAGTTTTGCGCCTTCTTGTATCAGGCGGTTCGGAAGATGACTGGTAGCCGCGAAGATGTTTCCGGGGATAGCGAAGACTTCGCGTCCCTGCTCCAATGCGTAATCCGCGGTGATGAGGGCCCCGCTGCGCTCCCGACCCTCGACGACGACAACCCCCAAGCTCAGTCCGCTGATGATTCGGTTCCGCTGCGGGAAGAACTCCGGCAGCGGCGCCGTGCCGGGTGGGAATTCGGACATCACAGCGCCCGAATCAACGATCCGAGCCATGAGGTCCGCGTGCTCAGGCGGATAGACGACATCGGGACCGCATCCGAGCACCGCGATCGTCCGCCCGCCGCCGGCGAGTGCGCCGCGGTGCGCGGCGCCGTCGATGCCGCGCGCCATGCCGCTGACAACCATCATGCCGCAGCGCGCCAGTTCTTTGCCCAGCCACTCCGCCGCGGCCAGTCCATACGCGCTCGCCCGCCGCGCCCCGACCACTGCGACGGCCTTTCGATCCTCTTCCCGCAGCGTGCCGCGCACGTACAGGGTCTGCGGCGGATCGGCGATGGCGCGTAGCGCTGCCGGGTAGTCCGGATCCTGCGGCTTCAGGACCTCCACGGGGCATGCCTCAACTCAACAGCCGCAACGGCCGGTCGAAGACGCGGTACTGCACCGCCTCAGCCAGATCCGAGGACACCACGTCGTCCCGCCCGTCGAGATCGGCAATCGTGCGCGCGATCCGAAGGATGCGGTCATAGGCGCGGGCGCTCAGCGACAGGCGCTCGATGGTGGAGCGCAGGAAGGTACGAGCGTCGTCATCCAGCCGGCAGTGCCGCCGGGCCATGCGGGGCGACATCAGCGCGTTGCAGGCGGCCCGGCCCAATCGGGTGCGCTGCCGGGTGCGCGCAGCGAGCACGCGTTCGCGGATAACAGATGAGGGTTCCCCCGCTCCCTGCGCGATCAGGTCGGCGGGACTCACGCGGGGCACTTCGAGGTGCAGGTCGATGCGGTCCAGCAGCGGTCCGGACACGCGCCGCAAGTAGCGGTTGATCTGCGGCGGCGTGCATAGACACTCGCGCCGGCCGTCGCCGTGGTACCCGCACGGACACGGGTTCATGGCCGCGATGAGCATGAACCGGGCCGGGAACGTCAGCGTCGACTGCACCCGTGCCACGGTGATGCGGCCGTCCTCCAGCGGCTGGCGTAGGACTTCGAGCACGTCGCGGTGGAATTCGGGGAGCTCGTCGAGGAACAGCACCCCGTGATGGGCCAGGGTGATTTCTCCGGGACGCGGCACCGGACCGCCGCCGATCAGCGCGGCGCTGCTGGTGGTGTGATGCGGACTCCGGAACGGCCGGGCAAGGCTGAGGAGTGATCCGTCCGGGGACAGCCCGGCGACGCTGCGGATCTGGGTCACCTCGATGGCTTCGTCCCGGCTCAGCATCGGCAGTATGGTCGGCAGCCGGCGGGCCAGCATCGTTTTCCCAGCCCCGGGCGGGCCGACCATGAGGATGTTGTGGCCGCCGGCGGCGGCGATTTCGATCGCCCGGCGCGCGTGCTCCTGGCCTCGGATGTCGGCGAAGTCGGCGTCATACGCGGGGTCGGCCGCCTGGTGCGCCGAGGGGGGCAGCGGCGCAATCGGGTCGCGCCCTTCCAGGTGCCGGATCACTTGAAACAGCGACCGCGCCGGGAGCACGCGGAGGCCGTCGATGAGGGCCGCCTCGGCGGCGTTGGCTTCGGGCACGACCAGCGTGCGCAGCCCCAGGTCGTCCGCGGCCAGCGCGATCGAGAGGATCCCGCTGACCGGCCGGATGGCTCCGTCCAGCGACAACTCGCCCAGCAGCAGCGCCGCCTCGAGGCCGTGCGGGCGGATCTGCTCGGTGGCAGCGAGGATGCCCACGGCCATCGGCAGATCGAACACCGGCCCTTCCTTCTTGATGTCCGCGGGCGCCAGGTTGACGGTGATCTTCCGCGACGGCAGCTCATAGTTGGAGTTCCGGATCGCGGCGCGGACGCGCTCTTTGGCCTCCTGCACCGCGGTGTCGGGCAGTCCCACGATGGCGAAGGCCGGCAGGCCCCCGCCGACATCGACCTCGACGTCGATCGGATACGCGTCCAATCCCAGGACGGCGGCGGCACGCACCTTGGCCAGCACGATACACCAACCTCCCCGCGCCGCATTCTACGCGCAGCCGGCCGGCGGTACGATCACCCGATTGGGTCAAATCAACTCGGAACGAAGGCGTCGCGCAGCAGCTCGATTCCCTCGACCCCGCCGTCGGCGCCGACCATGACCGAGACCGCGTCGAACCGGCACGGACGATCCAGCCACCTCCGGCGGGCCAGGTACCACGTGGCCAGTTGGGCCAGCCGCCGCTGCTTGCGCGGCGAGATCGCCTCAAACGGCGCGCCGAATTCCGTCGCGACGCGCGCCTTCACTTCGACGAAAACGATCGTGACGCGGTCTTCGGCGATGAGATCGATTTCGCCGAGCCGGCAGCGGAAGTTCCGCTCAACGATGCGGTACCCGCGCCGCCGCAGCAGCCGCAGGGCGGCCGCCTCCCCCGCGGTTCCCAGCAGGCGACGATCCACGTTTCATACATACCGGGGAGACGTCCCTGTGGCGAGAGACCCATCCGGGGCGTTCTTGTGCGGCGTCTGGCGGCACGCGCCGGTGGGCATGGTGGACGTGGGATGCGTGCGATTCGCCCTGCCCTGCTCATGACGATGCTCGTGTTGGCCGCAGCCGTCCCGGCGGCAGCCAAGATCGGCGATCCGATCGCAGGCTTTGCCGGCGGGGCGCTGATGCAGCAGCTGCAGCTCAACGCGCAGACCCCGGGCGCCCTGTCCGGCCCGCTGGCCGGCCGGGTCCTGCACCGGTTCGTCTCCGACGACGGCGCCATCGTCGTCGATCTGATCGTCTTCCGCGGGGTCATTGAGCAAGAAGTGATGTACGTCCCGTTCAACATGAACCGGGGGGTTCAGGTCAGCTTCTTCCTGCAGGATGCGGTCGGGTCGGTGGTTGGGGCGCAGAAGGG
>JBIOXT010000293.1:0-3727 GCA_044869795.1 bacterium
CGGCGCCGGCTTCCGAACCGCGAAAGATTCCAATCGCCACCACCAGCGGCAGCAGCGGGTCGATCACGGCGCCCCAGACCTGCAGCCGCGCGAGCCAGGCCGACTGCACCAGCGCGGCGACGATGAAGACGCCTCCGTACGTCAGGACCTTGCCGACCGGGCCCTTCAGCACCCCTAGTGTGTGCCCACGATGACCAGCAACTCCTCCAGCCGATCCAGGGGCGTTGCCGGTTCGATCACCGCTTCCTGCAGCAGCGCGCCCTCCTCGCGGATCATGCGGGCCACTTTCCCGATCACCAGCCCGCGCGGGAAGACCCCGCCCAGCCCCGAGGTCACCACGAGATCCCCAACCCGCACGGTCGCCTCACGCGACAGGTAGTTGAGCTGCAGCATGCCGCCGCCTTTCCCCTCGACGACCCCGGCATCGCGCGAGCGCTGCACGATGACCCCGACGGCGCTGCGGGAATCCGAGATCAGCAGGACGCGTGAGGCGGTGGGGGTCACTTCGATGACCCGGCCCACCACGCCGTCCGCGCTGATCACGGGATCGTTCCGCCGCACGCCGTCCCGTGCCCCGCGGTCGATCAACACGCTGCTGAACCACCGCGAAGGATCACGGCCGATCACGCGCGCCGCGACGGTATGGCCGACAGCCGCCTGCCGGATGCCGAGCAGCTGCTCCAGGCGCCGCGTCGACAGGGCCTGCTCGCGCAGCAGGCTGACCTGGCGGGACAACTCCTCGACCTGGTGACGCAGGCGCACATTGTCCACCCGCAGCCGGCCGATTTCCAGGTAGCGCTCCCAGGCGTCGGATGCCGACTGAGCGGCGCGGGCCATCCCGGTCTGGATCGGCGCCAGCACGGTCAGGACCGCCGACCCCAGCGGGCCGATCAAGCGGCGCTCCGGGGTCCGGGCCTGCGCGGTGAGCAGCCCGAGCAGCACCACGCACAGCCCGACGAAGACCACGAGTCTGCGTCGCGCCAGGATCAGCTCAGTCACAGCTTCCTCGATGTGATCAGGACCCGCTTCAAGGTCTCGATTTCCTCCAGCGCCCTCCCGGTGCCCAGGGCCACCGCGGACAGCGGGTCATCGGTCAGCGTCACCGGCATGCCGGTCTCCTCGATCAACAGCCGGTCGATCCCCCGCAGCAGGGACCCCCCGCCTACCAGGATAATGCCCCGATCGACGATGTCCGCCGCCAGTTCGGGGGGCGTACGCTCCAGGGTCTGCTTCACGGCTTCGACGATCTGCGCCACGGGCTCCGCCAGCGCCTCACGCGCCTCGGCGCTGGTCATGCGCACGGTCCGCGGCAGCCCGCTGACCAGATCGCGCCCGCGCACGTCGATCGTTTGTTCCTCTTTCATCGGATACGCGGACCCGACCGAGATCTTGATCTCTTCGGCGGTACGTTCCCCGACCAGCAGATTGTAGGCACGGCGGCAGTACTGGATGATGGCCTCATCCATCTCATCGCCGCCGACGCGGATGGACTTCACCGTCACGATCCCGCCCAGCGCGATCACCGCGACTTCGGTCGTACCGCCGCCGATGTCCACGACCATGCTGCCCACGGGTTCAGACACCGGCAGCCCCGCGCCGATGGCCGCCGCCATCGGCTCCTCGATCAGGTAGGCCTCGCGCGCGCCCGCCTGCTCGGTGGCGTCGATGACGGCCCGCTTTTCGACGCCCGTCACCCCGGACGGGATCCCGACGATGACGCGGGGCCGCATCAGCGTGCGGTTGCGCAGCCCTTTGCGGATGAAGTAGGAGAGCATGGCGGCGGTCGTGTCGAAGTCCGCGATCACCCCGTCCCGCAGGGGCCGGGTCGCGATGATATCGCCGGGGGTGCGGCCGATCATGCGTTTGGCCTCTTCGCCCACCGCCAGGATCTGCCCGTCGTCGGCGCGCTTGGCGACGACCGACGGCTCGCGCAGCACGATGCCTTCACGCCGGACGTAGATCAGCGTGTTCGCCGTGCCCAGGTCCACGCCCATATCCCGGCTCAGCCGGCCGAACAGAAAATTCACGACCATGCCCGCCCTCCCTAGGCGAACCCAAGGCGCAGATCCCGAAGGCTCGTGTACGTGCCGTCGCCGATGATGAGGTGATCCAGCAGTTCGATGCCGATCAACCGGCCGGCCGCCCGCAGCTGCTCCGTGATCATCACATCGTCCCGGCTCGGCTGCGCGTCGCCGGACGGGTGGTTGTGGACCACGATCACCGCCGCCGCGCTGCGGCGCACAGCCTCCGTAAAGACTTCGCGTGGATGGACCGGCGCCGACGCCAGCCCACCCACTGAGACTTCGACCACGTCGAGCACTTCGTGTTTCGTGTTCAGCAAGACCGCCCGAAAATGCTCCCGGTCCAAATAGCGCATCGACGCGCTGACCGCGGCGGCCGCATCCGCCGCCGACCGGATCACCGGCCGGAGCGGGCCCGGTTCCAGGAGCCGGCGTCCCACCTCCATGGCCGCCAGCAGCCGTTGGGCCTTGGCCTCGCCAACACCGGGCACGCCGCAGACTTCATCGATCGACGCCTGCGACAGCCGTCCCAGTGACCCGAAACGGGTCAGGACCGCCGTGGCCACGTCGAGCGCGCTAGCGCGCGCGGTGCCCGCTCCCAGGACGACGGCGAGCAGTTCGGCGCTGGAGAGCGCGCCCACGCCCTGCCGGCGCAGACGTTCGCGGGGCCGGAGTTCAGCCGGCAGCACGTGCATCAGGGCGGAGGGCTTGGGCATCGACTCGCCTCGCTCGGCTTTCAGGACCGGCCCCCCGTCGTGATGGCGTGCACAAGTATAACAACGGCCTCCAATGGATTCAATCGAAGGGAAATGACTGGATTGGGCCGACTACTGCAGCAGGCGAAAGATCCAGATGGCGAGGACGATCCCCACAAGGATCGCCAGGTTGAGCCGGATCGTCGCTCCAAGGGTCAGGGTGAGCACGCGCAGGTCGAAGGTGAAGGGCGGATCGATTCCGGCGCGGACATCGCGGGACAGGAAGGACAGCACCGGATACCCGACGACCGCGTCGGCGATGACGCTGCCCAGCAGGGCCCCGGCAATCACGACGAACAGCAGGAGCCACCACGGATTCCGGGGCCGCCGCGCCAGCCGCTGACCTCCGCTCCTCATCGTCGGACCACCTCCGGCATGGGCGACGTGCCGCCGGCGGGACTAATACTTCCTCATCGCGGGAGTGCCCGCCTGCCCGGCGGATCAGTCCGGGTAGAGCACTTCAGTCGGGCGGGCTTTTGGAGCAACGATGCGCGCGACCCAAATGCTGACCTCGTACAGGAGGTAGGTGGGGAGCGCCATCATCATCTGCGAGACGACGTCGGTGCCCGGCGTGAGGACCGCCGACGCCACGAAGATGCCCAAGATGGCGTAGCGGCGGCCGGCCGCGAGCGAGGCGGGGGTCACAATGCCCAGCCGCGCCAGGAACAGGATGACGATCGGCAATTGGAACACCAGGCCGAACGCCAGGACCAGGGAGGTCGCGAAGGACGTGTACGAACCCACCGAGATCATCGCCTGCAGGGCCGGCGTCTCGTAGCTGAGCAGGAAGCGCACGGTGATCGGCAGGATGGCGACGAACGCGAACGCCGCGCCGGCCACAAACAGCACCAGCGCCGGGGGGAGCAGGGACAGCGTGTACCGCCGCTCTGTGGTCGTGAGCCCGGTGCCGACGAAGCGCCAGATCTGGTAGAGGATGACCGGGAGGCTCAG
>JBIOXT010000294.1:0-4740 GCA_044869795.1 bacterium
CCGCTGAGGATCTCCCGCCCATCCCACGCCGCCCTCGGGGGCGCCGATGTAGTACGTCCCGTAGAGCTCGGGAGTCGCCTGCGGGTCCAGCCACGCATCGTCCCGAGCGTCATGGGTCGGCGGCGCGGTCGAGGCGTAGTCGATCGGTGCCTGTTCACGGAGCAGGGCGACCAGCTGCTCCTCGATCGCACCAAATCCTCCGGGGCCGTAGCGGCGGAACCGCACGAACCCCTCGCGGTCGATCAGATGGGTCGCGGGCCAGTACCGGTTGTTCGATCCCTGCACCTTCCGGAAAGTCGGGTCGTGCACCACCGGGTATGCGATCCCCAGCTGGGCGACCGCCCGGCGCGCGAACGCCGGGTCCTTGGCCGCCGCAAACTCAGGCGCATGACAGCCAAGGACCAGCGCCCCCTCGGGGCCGAATTGGTCCGCCCAGCGCCGGAGCGTTGGGACGGCCAGCAGCGAGTTCGGGTGGGAGGCGTCCCAATACGTGACCACCAGGACCCGGCCCCGCACGTCGGCCCATCGCAGCGGGGGCGTGTTGATCCACTCCAGCGGGATCCCCTCCAACGCCCGCACCTGAGCCTGTTCCCACCCGGCGCGCAAGATCTCGTGCTGGACCATTGCTCCGGCGCCGGTGCCGAGACGGCCCTGCTCGGCCGGAACGTCATCGACGAACACGGCGGACATGTTCTCGTGGACTTCACGCCCCACCGCATCCGAGAGCGTGTTGGCCATGTTGAAGTGACCGATCCAATAGATGATGTGCAGGATATCGGCGTCGGTGAACCCCCGATCGCGGAGTGTCTGGATGTCGGCCTGCGTCGAGAGGTGGTGATTGCGGGCAATCTTGGCCGCATAGTCCAGCATCGCGCGGTCCCGCGCCGTCAACGCGGCCTGCCGGAAGTCCGATTTCAGCTGTCGAGCAAACTGGGGATCTTGTGTGATCTCACGGATCCACTGGGTGTGGGTTTCCCGTCAGAACCGGCACTCGTTCACGCTGCTGACCACGACCGCGATCATGTGGCGCTGCAGCAGCGTCAAGGTGGATGGACCCAGCATCCCCTTCACCATGCGGCCGTAGCCCTCGGGGATGTCCATGTTGAAGTCCTTCGTGCTGACGCGGAGCCACGTCATTACCCACCTCCACGGCGCTCGGCGTTGTCCTGGCCTCGGACGAGCGCCAGCGCATCGGCGTCTCGACGCCGCAGGATCTGCAGCAGTTCCGGTATGTGGTGCTCGAAGGTATCCCAGCGCAGCTGATAGTAGTAGAAGCGGCCCTCCTTGCGGACCGTGATCAGGCGGGCACTGCGGAGCACTTTCACGTGGTACGAGATCGTCGACTTCCCGACGGGGAACATCTCGTCAAACGTGGTGCAGGCCACCTCGCCGTCGGCCAGGATCGTCCGCATCATCTCGAGACGGGTCGGATCGCCCAGGGCACTGAAGACTTCGGCGTAGTCGATCATGACGTTCCCTCCATCTGCGGTTGGGGTCTGCGGCTCAACTGTCCGAGGAACGTCTGCAGACGCTCCATCCCCTCTCGCACGCGAGGGGTCGGCACCAGCCAGGAGATCCGCACGTATCCTTCCCCGGCGCCGAACGCGCTGCCGGGGGACATCAGGACCCTGGCGTCCTGCAGGAGACGTCGACAGAATTCCAGACTGCCCAGACCGGTGGGTGTGATGTTGGCAAACATGTACATCGTCCCATCCGGCCGCACGTAGGGAATCTCCATCGCCGTCAGCGCATCCATGATGATCCGCCGTCGTTCGTCATAGATACGTACTGTTTCCGCGACGGCATCCTGGGGACCCTGCAGGGCCGCCAGGGCCGCCCACTGGGAAATCGACGACGGGCAGATCGTCAGGACCTGCTTGAAGACGTCTACGGCCTCGATGACCTCGCGCGGCGCGGCAAGGTAGCCAATGCGGAACCCCGTCATGGAATACGCCTTCGAGAATCCGTTGATGAGGATGGTACGTTCCTTCATGTCCGGCCATGCGGCAATCGACCGGTGCTGGTTCCCGTCGTAGAGGAGCTTCTCGTAAATTTCGTCGGAAATCACCAGCAGGTTCGCCTCGCGGGCCAACGCGGCCAGCTCGTCGAGGACATCCGGAGGCTGCACCACACCGGTCGGGTTGTGGGGGTCGATCAGGACCAGGACCTTCGATCGCGCGGTGAGGTACGGCCGCACCAGGCCCGCGCGGAACGCGTACCGATCGCGCTCGAACGTCGGCACCGGGACCATCCTGCCTCCGGCCACGTCGACGACGCGGGCGAAGGGCGTGTAGTGCGGATCGGCCATCAGCACCTCGTCCCCCGTCTCCACCAGCGCCATCACGGTCACAAAGATCGCTTCCTCCGCGCCGGTCGTGACGACGATCTCATCGGGGCTGTAGCGGAGGTTGTTCTCCCGGCTCAGTTTCTCGGCAAGGGCCGCCCGCAGCTCCGGAATCCCCTGCCAGTGCGTGTACCGGGTCCGACGCTCCTCCAACGCCCGCTGCGCCGCGGCGATGATGTGCGGGGGAGTCGGCAGATCCGGATCGCCGCGGTTGAGCTGAATGACGTCATCCATCGTTGCGGCCATGCGCATCAAATCCTCGCGCTCCCGCTGCGTGAAGAAGATCCGGCCTGCCAGCCGGCCCGTGAACGCCGTCGCCATCGATTACCCTCCTCCAGCGTATCGCGCCCAGACCGCCGCCACCCGGTTCAAGGCGTCCTCGAGCACGTCCATCGGTTGGAGCAGCGAGAGCCGGATGTGGCCCCGGCCCGACCCAAACTCGGTGCTGGGAAACACCAACACCCGCCCGGTCAGGAGCAGTTCCTCCGCGAACCGATCCGACGGCATGCCCGCCCCCGAAACGTCGGCGTAGACGTAGAACGTCCCCTGATGCCGGACATAGGGAAGGTGCATCCCCCGCAGCGCGGCAAGGACGGCCTGGCGCCGCTGCTGGTAGATGCCGATGAGGTCGGCGACAGAGTCCTGCGGCCCGGTCAAGGCCGCCAGCGCCCCGGCCTGGGCGACGGCAGGTGCGCAGATGTTCACCGCCTGCTTGAGCCGTGCCATCGCGGTGATCACCGCCGCGGGACCCGCGGCGTAGCCGACACGCCATCCGGTCATACAGTAGGTCTTGGCGAAGCCGTTCACCACCACGGTCCGCTCCCGCATCGACGGGATGGCGGCGATGGAATGGTGGACCGCACCGTCAAACGTCAGCTTCTCATAGATCTCGTCGGAGATAACCCACAGGTCGTGGGCCTGGGCGAGCCGCGCCAGCATGCCGAGGACGTCCGGGGAGAGGACGGTCGTGGAGGGATTGTTCGGCGTGACGATGACGAGGAGCTTGGTGCGGGGCGTCACCGCCGCCTTCAACACCGCCTCCACCGGCTCCATGCTGCCGGCGTCTACCGCGACCGGGACCAGATGACCACCGGCCGCTTCAACGATCGGGGTGTAGGCGCCGTAATATGGATCGGCGATGAGCACCTCATCGCCGTCGCCGAGCAGGACCTGCGCCGCCAGGTACAGGGCTTCCTGCGCCCCGGTGGTGACGAGCACCTCGTCCGGCGAGTATGTCAGGCCGTTTTCGCGATCGAGTTTTCTCGCGATAGCCTCCCGCAGCGCGGGCATGCCTTCCGCCGCGGTGTAGTGGGTGGCCCACGCTCGCAGCGCGGTGCAGGCCGCATCCACGATGTGCGCGGGGGTCGGCTGATCGGGATCGCCGCGCCCGAGCGTGATGACATCCGGCACACCTCGCGCCAGCTCCATGATGCGGTAGCGCCGGCGCGACGCCAGGGCCTGCCCTCTGGCCGAGAGCGGTTCCCGCATCGTCATGTCTGCAGATGCTGCCGCAGGTCGCGCCGCAGCACCTTCCCCGTACTGTTCCGTGGAAGCTCCGCCACGAAAAAGACCTTGCGGGGCAGCTTGTACGGGGCAAGCCGGCTGCGGCAGTAGCGCAGCAATTCCGCTTCGTCGAGGGCGGCGCCGCGCCGAAGCACGATGGCCGCACTGACGGCCTCTCCCCAGATCTCGTCCGGCAGCCCGAACACCGCGGCCTCCGCGACGGCCGGGTGGGCGTGCAGCGCCTGTTCAACCTCCAGCGGGGAGACATTCTCGCCGCCGCTGATGATCATGTCGTGCTTGCGGTCCACCAGCCACAGGTAGCCATCCTCATCGAGGCGGGCGAGATCGCCGGTCTGGAACCAGCCATCGCGGATCGCCGCGGCCGTCGATCCTGGATCCTGCCAGTACTCACGGATGACGTGCGCGCCGCTGACGTGCACCTCCCCCACGGCCCCCGGCGCGGCGGGTTGGCCTGCCGGATCGACCACCCGCACGGCGGTGTGAAAGAACGGGACGCCCACCGATCCGGCCTTGCTGACCGCCGCGTGCGCCGGGACGAGGGTGGCCGGACCGCCGGTCTCGGTGAGGCCGTACGACTGCTGGACGCGAAGACCGTGCGCCGCATACGTCGTGATCAGCGCCGCCGCCAGCGGAGCCGCCGCGGCCAGGCACCAGCGGGTGCCGGATAGATCCGCATCCGCAAAGCCCGGGACCTGCGACATCTGGACGAGCATCGTCGGGACGCAGAGGAGGTGATCGACCTGTCCATCTGTCAGCAGCCGGAGCATCCCCTCCGCCTGGAAGCTCCGCGCCAGGATCGAGCTCGCCCCGCTCTGGACGTGGGCCAGGGTCATGATCAGTCCGCCGACATGAAACATGGGCAGCACCACGAG
>JBIOXT010000295.1:0-2932 GCA_044869795.1 bacterium
ACGCCAGGCAGTCCGGATCCGCGTCGACGTCCGCGACGCGGAATTTCTGCCCGTTGATGTAGTAGAACGCGTTGGGGTTGCCCATCGTGAAGGGGACGGTGGGCAGATCGAACTTCTCAACGTATGCCAGGGTCAACGTGTGCGCGTTGGGGATCCGCATCGCCCCGGCTTCGGCGTGCAGCCCCGGGGCAAAGGGGTCCCGCATCGTGTAGACACGTCCGCCGACGCGGTCCTGCGCTTCGAGAATAATCGGGTCGTGACCGGCGCGCCGCAGTGCATCTGCGGCCACCAGGCCCGCCATCCCGGCGCCCACGATGAGGACGCGCTTGGGTCTGGGAGCGGCCGGGCCGATTCCGTTGCGGGCCATCTCAAGGTAGTTCATCGCTCGATCCGCATCTCATCGGCTGGAGTGGCCTGGAACCCGATCACGTGCTCACACCATCCGGCGACCGCCAGCAGGCGGGCCTCCGCGGCGGGGCCGGCGACCAACTGGATCCCCAGCGGCAGCCCGTCGGCGGTGAGCCCCGATGGCAGTGAGATCGCCGGAAAGCCGGTGAAGCTCCAGGGTGCGCAAAACATCGGATCGCCCGTCGAGTCCAGTCCCCGCGGCGCCGGAGCCGGCGTCGTCGGCATCATCAAGACATCGACGGCTGCCAGCCGCGGCGCCATGTCTGCGCTGAAGCGCCGCCGCATGTCCATGGCCTGAGCGTAGGCGACCGCGCTCTGCTGCTTCCCCCGTTCCACCAGCGCGCGCATCTTGGGACGGTAGCGGCCGCTGTGCTCGGCGAACATCTTCTCGTGCACCGCCGCCGCCTCGACCTCCACGATGATGTTCGTGGCCTCTAAGATCGCCTCCAGGCTGGTCGGAAGGCGCACGTCGACGACGTGTGCTCCGCCGCGCGCAAGGGCACCGGCGATGCCGGCGATGTCCATCCGGGTGTCAGCGCCGGTGTGGGCCGAGACCGTGCCGTCGAGAAGGCCGATCCGCGGCGCCGTGATCGTCTCAACGATTGTCTCGCCCGTCAACACGCCGAAGGCCAGTGCGGCGTCGGCGACGCTGCGGCAGAAGATTCCGACGTGGTCGAGACTGGGAGCCAGCGGGTGGACTCCGGCGATGTCGATTTCCCCGTGCGTCGGTTTGAATCCGATGATCCCGCAGTATGCCGCGGGCCGCAGCGTTGAGCCGATCGTCTGCGACCCCAGGGCAAGGGGAACCATCCGGGCGCCGACGGCGGCCGCCGATCCGGCCGAGGATCCACCGGGGGTGTGCGCGGGGTTCCAGGGGTTCGCCGTCACGGTCGGATCCAGGTACGCGAACTCGGTGGTCGTGGTCTTGCCCAGGATGATCGCGCCCGCGCGCCGCAGCCGCGCGACGCTTGGGGCGTCCTCCGACGCCCGGACGTGGGCGAACGGTCCGGCCCCGGCGGTGGTCACCATCCCGTTGACATCGAAGATGTCCTTGATCCCCACGGGGATGCCGTGCAGCGGACCTCGCCATGCCCCGCGCCGGGCTTCCGCGGTCAGCTCGCGGCCGTGGGCGAGCGCGCCGGCCCGATCGAGCGACTCCCACGCCTTGAGCATCGGTTCCAGCGTATCGATGCGGGCGAGCGCGGCCCCCACCAAGGCGCTCGGCGTGAGATCGCCTGAGCGGATCAGCACGGCGGCTTCAGTTGCGGTCAGGGCGACGGAATTCGTGAAGGTGCATTTCGCCACGAAGTGAAGGAACCCCCACGCGGGCGACTAAGTGGTCTGCGATTTCCACTTCGACGGGAGGTGCAGACAAATGGAGAGACTGCGGACACCCTTGCAGGCTACGGCCGTCGTCACGCTCTTGTATGGGCTTTCCGCTCTTTTCCCATCTCTGGCCAGCGCGATTTTCGGTTACGACATCAAAGACCCCGGCCTGGCGGTGTTCCTGGCCGCGGCCCTGTTCGGGTTCGGCGTGGTGCTGTGGGGAATCAGCCAGGATGCCGTGAAGTACGGCGGTCTGGCGTCGTCGGTCGTGGCGGCGCTGGTGATCGGGCTGGTGCTGACCCTCTGGGGATGGTACCGCGGCGACTTCACGATCCGGACGGCGGCCATCCCGGTCGTCGTCAGCGTGGTCTTGATCGGTTGGATCTGGTCGGCACGGCCGAAGGCGATGTAGCCCGAGGCTATCGTCGGACACCAATCCGCTTGAGCAGGGACTGGGCCGCCAGCCGCCCGGACTCCGCACCGCCGTTCATGAATCCCTACCAGTCCAGGCTCGTGTGCTCCCCCGCAAAGTAGATGGGGCCGACGGGGAGCCGTTCTGCGCCGCGGATCGACGTCCACTGCCCGGGCGCGTACGCCGCGTAACTGGCCCTGACCCACCGGTACGTCGGCCACATCATGCGGGCCACGCTGCCGTTGAACCGGCGCGTGGCTCCCGGGAACATCAGCTCCAGATCGGGTAGCGCCCGCAGCGCCTGCTCGCGCGCCGGTCCGCGCCCGACGTCGAGGCCCGGCGTGCCGCCGAGGAAGAGCGTCAGCCCGCCCCCAGCGGCGGCCTGGAGCTGGCTGTTGTCCCATCCCGTCTGGTACCACTGATCGCCGTAGAACTCCGCGCTATATCCTAGCTCCCGCCAGTAGCGGCTGGTAAATCCGAGCATCAGTTTCGAGTTCGTGCCGTATCCGAGCTCGCGGATCGCCCGCGTCTTGTAGGGCGGCATCTCCACGCGCAGGTCGACGTCGCGTAGGATCGTGAAGGGCAGGGCCAGGATCACGTAATCGGCATTGACCTCGCTGTGTCCGCCTCCGGGGCGCGTGAACGTCAACTGCACGCCGCGGTCGCGGCTCCGTACTGCGGCCAGCGCGTGCTCCAGTGTGATCTGGTCCCGCAGCCGTTGCGCCAGCGCGTCGGGGACCTGCTGGTTGCCGCCGCGGACCTTGTAGCGCTGATCGCTGTCCCCGA